>PAFJ01000061.1 GCA_002704325.1 Gammaproteobacteria bacterium
GATGAAGTCTACGAACACATCATTTTTGATGGCGCGCTCCACCAGAGCTTGTGTCGGTACCCTGATTTGTACCAACGCAGCTTCGTCGTATCATCTTTTGGTAAGACGTATCATGTCACGGGTTGGAAAGTAGGCTACTGCATCGCGCCGCCGGATCTAACCAAGGAGTTCAGGCGCGTTCATCAGTTCGTTACTTTCACAGTTAATACGCCGGTGCAATATGGTCTTGGCGATTTTTTGGTGAGTAATCCTGATCATCACAGAACGCTCAGCCAGTTTTATCAAAGCAAGCGGGACTATTTTTGCGACATGCTCGCGGGGTCTAAATTTGAATTTACGCCCAGTGCCGGGACCTATTTCCAGTTGTTGGATTACACGCGAATCTCTGCGGAAAACGATGTAGCGTTAGCGCGCCGCTGGACTGAAGAGCTCGGGGTCGCGTCTATCCCAGTATCGGTGTTCTATAAGAACGCAAGTTCAGAGCCACGGTTGGTGTTGCGCTTCTGTTTCGCCAAAGACGATGCAACTTTAGAACGCGCGGCAGAAATTCTATGCAGTCTTTAACCGTTAGTTTGATTCAAACCCATACCTATTGGCATGACCCAGAGGCTAACCGGGCCTTGTTTGATGAGTTGTTCGAACAAGTCCCGCGTGTTGCGCAGCTCGTAGTGTTGCCCGAGATGTTCAGTACCGGCTTTACTATGGATTCTTCCCGCGTGGCAGAAGCTATGGACGGTGCCACAGTATCGTGGATGCGCGAGCGCGCACAGACGCTGGGGAAAGTGCTCTGCGGTAGCGTGGTAATTTGTGAATCCGGGCAATATTTCAATCGATTTATATGGATGACGCCCGATGGCGAGTTGCGCGGCTACGACAAACGCCATTTATTTCGGATGGCCAGCGAGCATGAGCATTATGCAGCCGGTCGTGAACGGTGCTTATTGGAACTGGCGGGATGGCGAATTTGTCCGGCGATCTGTTACGACCTGCGATTTCCAGTCTGGCTACGTAACCGTGGCGACTACGATGTTTTGCTGGTTGTCGCTAATTGGCCTGCCGCGCGGCAGCAGGCTTGGCAGACCTTGTTGCGCGCCCGAGCAATAGAAAATCAGGCGTACTGTATTGGCGTGAACATTGTTGGCAGTGACCCGAATGGTTTGCACTATCATGGCGGCACCGCAGTATACGCGCATGATGGTGAAGTGTTGTCCGAGAGTGGCAATACGCCCTCGGTTGTCACCCAAGTTTTGCCTTGGCAAAGTTTACAGACGGCGCGTGAGCAATTTCCGGTGGATTTAGATGCGGACGCTTTTACCCTCTCCGTCTCGGGGTATGGAGACAAAGGTTATGAATAAGGTGGTGTGTGTGAGACGTTTTACTGCATGGTCAAATATGGTTGCAGCCGCAGTTTTGATGGGTCTGGCCGGCTGCGGCGGCAATGCTGAGACGGCAGATTCCGGTGCTGATGCGATCAGTGCTAATGCGGGCCAGGAGATTTATGACCAATATTGCTACAGCTGTCACAATCCAGGAATGAACGGCGCACCGCGACTCGGTGATAGCGAAGCTTGGGCGCCGCGCATTGCTCAGGGGCGATCGGTATTGTTGACCTCAACCATAGAGGGCATTGCGCCGGCCATGCCTCAGCGTGGATTATGTCTAAGCTGCAGTGATGAGGATTTGGCGGCTGCGGTAGATTATATGGTCGAGGAAAGTCAGTAGGGTGAGCGTAATTCGGTCGCGCTGGCTTCGTCCATGAACATACGAGATCTTAAATATTTGGTTGCAGTGGCCGAACACCAACATTTTGGCCGCGCGGCAGAAGCGTGTTTTGTCAGTCAACCGACGTTATCCACCCAATTGAAAAAACTCGAACAAACTCTGGGCGTGACTTTGATCGAGCGCACTAACAGGCGGGTTATGCTATCTCCCGAGGGTGAGCAGATTGTTGCGCAGGCCCAGCGTATATTGGTTGAAGTCAATTCCCTCACTGCCATGTCAGAGCAGTTGCGAGACCCGTTGGGTGGCGAGGTTCGAATGGGGATGATTCCGACGATTGCGCCATATCTATTGCCGAAAATCCTTGCGCCGCTGTCTGCAGAGTTTCCTAACCTCAATATTCAGTTGACCGAGGGACAAACCGGCCAGATCACGCGGATGTTGAAGCACGGTGATCTAGACGCCGTATTGTTGGCGCTGCCCTTGCAAGAAGAGAACATTAAAGAATATGAGCTGTACACCGAGCCGTTCTTATTCGCGGTGGCAGCTGATCATCCGAAAGCTCGGCTAAAAAGCGTAAGTACCGATGATCTGCAAGACGAAGAGGTGCTGTTGCTCGAAGACGGCCATTGCCTGCGGGATCAGGCCCTTGCGGTTTGTCAGAGTCATCGTGGGATCGAAAGCACCAGCTATTCGGCCACCAGTTTGGAAACTTTGCGTCAATTAGTCGCCGCTAATCGGGGCATTACGCTGATGCCTGAGTTGGCGATTCCAGCAAAACTCGATCACGATGCTGGTGTGCGCTACCTCCCGTTTATCGGCGATGTGCCATCACGTACTCTAGGTCTGTGCTGGCGATCTTCGTCGACTCGCAGCAGCTTGTTAGCAGATTTAGCTCAGTCTTTGCGTCAGTTATTGAATTAATAACGACGCCCCAAGACGAGCACCCTACAGCTCAAGGTCGTTACACAGTACCTGTCTTGAATCTGCATTGAGGGTCACTGAGTTCGCAATACTGGCGTGATCCAGCCCCATCTGCACCTCTGCACTTTGGCGTAATGCAGCCAGATCTTGGTCGCTGAGTTCAAAGCGCATGAAGTGGACAGCGGCGGCCTTGCTGTCGCGAGTTCGCTCCATATCCTCATTCGCTATGGCGTAGGCTTTGGCGCCCTGGCCTATCTGGACCCAGACGGTTTCTTCGATACCACCCATTGTGGCTAGGGCCCGTTGTCGTTCCTCGACATCGCCGTACTCGATCATGAAGGTCGCTTTCCAATTGCTACCATCGGGTATCAGTGGGTTATAAGCATCGAGTTCTTCCTCAATGGCGGCGGCCTCAAAGATCCGCTCGACTCGGAGCATTTCTTGAATCTGGTACTGCATGGTCAGCTTATCTTCAAAATATAGGGTCGCATGAGGACCAAGTTGCACTTGCCGAAGTTTCTTATGCGCCAAAACCTGCTCTCTAAATTGGGCTCGTCGCTCTGCGTATTCTTCTAAAGACCAAAGATCGTTTCTTGTTAGTGTCATGTATGTGCTCTGTATTTAACGGGTTAAATCGCGTAGGCGCGCTTGACCATTGAGATTGGATGTTCGGCATCGCCCTCGTCTAATCCATCAGCGATCAACCGACCGGCCATCGGNCAGTCTGAGCCAAACGCGTCGGCCTTGGCTTCTGCTACCTNGCGGACCACTGGGCGCGATATTTTTTTGGCCTTTTCNTAGGTTTCTGCCTTTACAGCATAGGTCCCATCATGACCGGAGCAGCGTTCAATNGCGGTGACTTCAGTGTCTGGGATTAGCTTTAGAAACTCTCGTGTCTTCATGCCAAAGTTTTGCACACGNTGGTGGCAAGCGACATGGTAAGCCACCGNGCCCAAAGGTTGCGGAAATTCAGTATCGATCANGTTCGCTTTNTGACGCAGCATGAGATATTCAAAGGGGTCGAAAAAATGTTTTTGAATCGTCGCGACCTGCTCATCGTCAGGAAACATTAAAGGCAATTCTTGTTTATACATGAGGACGCAAGAGGGAATNGGTGCAATCAAATCGTAGCCGTCTTCAATCGCCTGCAGAAAGATCGGCAAATTAGCGTCTTTCATTTTNTCGACCTTNGGCAGATCGCCAAGTTCGAGTTTNGGCATACCGCAGCATTTAGCATCCTGCAGAACCTTAATCGACACTTTGTTGTGCTTTAACACGGCGATCAGATCCTCAACCATTTTGGGTTCGTTGTGATCGCCATAGCAGGTAACGTATATCGCAACTTTGCCTGTCGTCTTCTCGGTTGCGACGGGCGTGTCTTGCGGTGCATCGATGGCAGCGACGCGCTTGCTGGTTGGCTTTGTTTCAAAACGGGGCAGGGGAGCTTCGCGATGAATGCCAAATAGAGCCTCTCCCGCTTTGCGTAAAGTCGGTGAGCCGGCGGCAGCATTTGCAAGTTGCGCGAGGCCAGGCGTTGATATNGCGTCAAAAATCGGGTCAGTGGAGGTAATGATCCTATCCCGCCATTTGGTGTCCTTGTTGGCAAAATTTTGTGCCTTGCCGCGGAGCATTAGGTGGGGAAAATCAATGGCCCACTCATGGGGCGGGACNTAGGGGCACTTGGTTTCAGCGCATAAGTCGCATAGAAAACACTGCTCNACGACNTTGTTGTAATCAGCTTTATCGACTCCGTCGACCTCAAACGTATCTGATTCATCGATAAGGTCAAACAACGTAGGAAAAGAATCGCATAAGCTGACGCAGCGTCGGCAACTGTGGCAGACGTCAAAAACGCGTTCCATCTCCTCATGGAGTGACTCTTTGTCGTAGAAATCTGGGTTCTTCCAGTCTAAGGGCTGTCGGTCAGGGGCTTCTAGGCTGCCTTCTCTTGAACTCATAGTGATTCCAATTGTTGTTTATGGTTGTGCTGCCGCTTCTGCTTGCAATAACCGCAGACAAAAAAAGGGGGCAAATACAGCCCCCTTTCCCTTGTGCCCANAGGGGCCGCGAACTAATCCATCGCGTCTAACGCTTTTTGGAAGCGGTTNGCGTGCGAGCGCTCGGCCTTGGCGAGGGTTTCGAACCAATCAGCGATTTCGTCGAAGCCTTCGTCGCGGGCAGTTTTTGCCATGCCGGGGTACATGTCTGTGTACTCATGGGTTTCGCCAGCCACCGATGCTCGGAGGTTGTCCGCCGTGTTACCCATGGGCAAGCCGGTCGCAGGATCACCAACGGCTTCCATGTATTCNAGGTGNCCATGAGCNTGGCCCGTTTCGCCTTCGGCGGTTGAGCGGAANACTGCGGCTACGTCGTTCTCACCTTCNACGTCGGCCTTTGCTGCGAAGTAAAGGTAACGACGATTTGCCTGTGATTCGCCGGCGAAAGCGTCTTTAAGGTTTTGCAGGGTGCTGCTTTCTTTCAATTCCATGCTGACATGAACTCCATAAATGTTGTTGAGAAGCGAGCCTATAGCTGCTTGTTGGAAAGCAGTATAGGTCGATTGCACACTGAATCTATTTGAATGTTTAGATCGTTGTAATAGATACAGGCTATCAATAACCCGTAAATTGTTGGTTATGTCAATGATAATCATTCTTATTCGCGATAATTGAAGCTTTCTTGAACTTTCCCAGATGCTCTTTGCCAAGCTTAATGAGTGAGGTTGTGCTGACGGTCAGGTATGGTGCCAGCCCCAGCATATCCATGGAATCGCGGACATCGTTGCCAGCCGTAACCTAGTTGAACTTCAGCAATTGCTCCGCCTTGCGGCGCCATTGGTATTCGCACAACTCGCGCAAATGGGTATGGGTGTTGTCGATACCGTCATGGCAGGTCGGCTGGGTGCGGTTAATTTAGCCGGCGTGGCTCTGGGTGGCGTGGTTTTTTGGCCGTTGTTATTGCTGGTTGCAGGGGTGGTCATGGCGCTTACGCCTACGGTCTCGCAGCTGCATGGTTCTGGCCGCAGTCATGAAGCTGGAGAGGCAGTTCGCCAAGTTTTGTGGATTGCGTTGGTGGGTGGGCTCTTGCTAACCCTGCTTTTTCGCAATATTGAGCCCGTTTATCACCTGATTGGAGTGGACGCTCAGACGATTCCAATTACCGTGAAGTACCTGTCAGCGATCAGTTGGGGGGTTTTGCCCGTGCTTGGGTACTTTGCGTTGCGTTACCTGTGTGAGGGCTTATCTTGGACCGCTCCCGCAATGGTCATCTCTGGCGTTGGATTATTGCTGAAAGTGCCCCTGAACTATTGGTTTATCTATGGTGGATGGGGTATTCCTGCGCTGGGCGGCGAGGGTTGTGGTTGGTCGTCAGCAGTAATAATGAGTTTGCAGTTCATTGCTATTTGCCTCGTGGTGCGGTCGTCCCGGGTGGCGGTAGCGGGCGTCTTTCGTCGCTTTTCTTGGCCGGATATGAAAGCTATTTGGCGCTATACCAAGTTAGGGTTACCCATTGGCATGTCGACCTTTGCGGAATTCGGCATCTTTTCTTTGATGACGTTACTTATCGGCCGTCTCGGCGCCGAGACCGTTGCAGCTCACCAGATCGTGAACAATATCAGTGGGCTGGTTTTTATGGTGCCGTTGGGGTTGGGTATGGCAACCTCTATCCGTGTCGGATTTAATGTTGGCGCTAACGATTTATCTGCGGCGCGACGTAGCGGCTGGGTGGCGATTGGTGCCAGCTTCGGCTTCGCCTTGGTGGCGGTCACAGCTTTGCTAACCCTCGGGCCGTGGGTTGTGGGTCTGTATTCCACCGAGCCTGAGGTGGTCGCTGTGGCGACGGGTTTATTGTTGATTGTTGCGGTTTATCAGATTTTCGATGATGTGCAGGTCATCGCGATGGGCGCTCTGCGCGGCTACAAAGACACCACGGTGCCATTTCTGATTGCGGTGGTGTGCTATTGGTTAATCAGTTTGCCTGTGGCTTTGGTGTTTGGTTATGGGGTCTTCGATGGCCTGCAGCTCGGTGTAAGTGGATATTGGATTGGTCTAGCCTGCGGTCTAATTTGCGCAGCCCTAATTCTGGTCACGCGTTTCAACCGAGTGTCTAAACAATATGCTCAAGCTGCAAAGGGCGAGCAGGTTCCAGTAGTTTGAGGGTTTGGAGATAGGTTATGGAATGGTGGGTCGGGTTAACCGTAGCTGGGGCGTTTTTGCAGAATTTGCGCTCGCTATTGCAACGCCGACTTACCCGCACACTGTCTGTTAATGGTTCGTCCTATGTGCGGTTCCTATATGCCCTGCCTTTCGCTTGGCTGCTTGTGGTGTGGCTCGGGCAGACAACGCTGCCGATCTTAAATATGACATTTTGGGTGTATGTGTGCGCGGGTGGCCTCACTCAAATTGTTGCCACTTCGGCGCTTGTTGCGGCGGTAAGCAATGGCCAGTTTGCGGTTGGCACGGCGATGAGTAAAACCGAAGCAATGCAGGCCGCTGCTTTCGGCTTGATATTGCTTGGGGAGCAATTGTCCTGGTTCGCCCTACTGGGTATAGCCGTCAGTCTCATGGGCGTATTTCTCCTGACCGGCGGCGTCAGCCCGCGACAAGTTTTCCAGCGTGGTCCGGCTCTGTGGCTAGGGTTGTTGGCGGGCAGCAGTTTTGCGTTATGTTCGGTTTGCTTTCGCGGCGCGAGCTTGGCCCTTGGCACAGATGACTCTGACGCTTTACAGCGTGCGGCATTAACGCTTGCGGCCACTTTAACCATGCAAACCGTAGTTATGGGTTGCTATTTGATCGTGCGCGAACCCCAGCAGTTGCGGCGGGTTTTGCGCAGTTGGCGAGTTGCCACTTGGGTGGGTCTGATTGGTATGACCAGTTCCATTTGCTGGTTTACTGCAATGGCTCTCGTCAACGCTGCTTTGGTCCGGGCGATGGGTCAGATTGAATTACTGTTCACGCTGATTACTTCGGTTTGGTTTCTTGGCGAGCGAGTGCGTCGTCGCGAGGTCTTCGGTATGTTGTTGCTGGTATTGGGCATTGTCTTGCTGATTTAGGGGGAATTATGGCTGAAGTGGAGTGGCGTAAGTGCCATACGGAAGCAGGCGGTTGTTGGGGTGAAGTCATGTTGAATCGGCCCGAACGCAAAAATGCAATCACGGGACCGTTTGGTGAACAATTGGCGGATGCACTTGAGGAACTGCAGCAAGATCAACAGGTGCAGGCACTTTTGCTTCACGGCGCGGGCGGCGCGTTTTGTTCGGGCCTGGACCTCAATGCATTTAATGCTGAGCCCGAGCCTGCTTGGGTTGCCGGTTTTCAGGCCAGTTGGCGGCGCGCGCACAATGCCCTATTCAATTGCAACAAACCTATCGTTGGCGCGCTGGAGCGTTATGCAATCAATGGTGGGGCGGCGTTAGCGATTGCTTGCGATTATTTGATCGCGGGCGAGCAGGCCTTCTTACAAGTTGGCGAAGTGCAGATCGGTATGGCAGCACCTTACAACATGGCTTGGCTTAATTTGCGTCATAGTGAACGGGTGATTGCTGAAGTGACGCTTATTGGCGATCGATTACCAGCTGTTGAACTTGTGCGCTTGGGTTTGGCCAATGAGTCTGTCGCGGATGATCAGGTACTGCTGACGGCGCGTGCTTTGTGCCAGCGATTTGCGGATTTTCCAGTTGGAACGCCACAAAAGATTAAAACAGGGATGCGCGCGCGAGTCAGTGATTCGGCGGATGCATGGTTCGAGCGCCATACTGCCGTGGCAGGTCCCAGAGTGAAACCGAGTTCCATGCGATAAGCTGAGGTNCTGAGATTTTTTGGCTCGGTGATGTCGCTCAACNCTGCNNATGGTGGGCTGCTGAGTTACTTTGGCTCGATAAAAAGATNGGGAAAATCTTTGTTAAGCCTTTGCCATTCTAGTTTTAACCAGGGTGTAAACAGCTTTGTCGAGTCCGCAAGTTCCCGATCTAACAGATCGGGTTGGACCCAGCGCCAGGCACTGACCTCGTTGCTGTTAACCTCGGGCTGACCGTGGAATTGCCCAATGTACACAGAGCACAACTCATGCTCACTGCCGAGATTTGCAAATTCTGCCTGGTATTTGAATTTATAAACGAAGTTTAACTCGGTGCTGAACCCCAGCTCTTGTTCGCAGCGCCGGGTCACTGCTTCGGCCATGGTTTCGTTTTTGCGCGGATGCGAGCAGCATGAATTAGACCAATATCCTCCCCATAGTCGTTTTTCGGGCGCGCGCTGCTGCAGCAATAATTCCCCATCGCTGTTGAATATGAATAAGGAAAATGCGCGATGCAGAATGCCAGAATCATTATGGCAAGCCGCCTTGTTAAGATGCCCAAGTTCACGATCTTCGTCNTCCACAAGAATCAACAATTCGGAATCATCGGATACAATTTCTGAACGTTGATTATCTGCCATAGTGATGAGTGTTAACGAAGTGGACGCCAAGTGTAACGCTTCCTCTGAATTTCGCCTAAACTGCGCGGCTGCAATTTTAATAAGTCTAAGGGCCGGCTAATGCGCGAAACNCCTGAGCAGCACACATTATCTATTGACGGCACAGACATTGTTGTCTTTGAGTGGGCTGGGCAATCTCTAGGTGCTCAACAAGTTTTACTGGTTCATGCAACCGGCTTTCATGCGCGCTGCTGGGATCAGGTGGTTGCATTACTGCCGCAGGATTGGCAAATCTTTGCGGTGGATATGCGGGGTCATGGGCGCTCTGCGAATATTGGACCTTTCACTTGGCAGCGGTTTGGTGACGATCTTTTACAAGTATGTGCGGCCTTGGAGCTAGCTGATGCCATTGGGGTCGGTCACTCGATGGGNGGGCACTGCCTNACGCATACTTGCGGACATGACGAAAGTTTTTTTCGTCAGTTAATTTTGGTTGATCCAGTAATTATGGACCCGCAGTTCTACCAAAGCAGTTCGCGGCATCAATATACTGATGTATCAGAGCATCCGGTCGCGCGTCGCCGCAGTCACTTTGAAGACGCTCAAGCGATGCACGCACGTTACGCTGATCGGTCGCCTTATTCGCTGTGGAATCCGTTGGTTTATAAAGATTACTGCGATTTTGGGGTGGTGCCGAATTCGAGTGGTGAAGGTATGGAACTGGCCTGCCCGCCTGAGGTTGAGGCCTCCATCTATATGGGAAACTTTGATGCGAATTTGTACGCGCTGATCCCTAATATCGAAACGCCCGTTGTGGTTTTAAGGGCCAAACCTCGCGATCCCGAGAGTGTGGAAATGGACTTTACCGCGTCGCCAACTTGGCCTGAACTCGCACGCCAATTCCCCCATGGTCAGGATGTCTATCTGCCGGAATTGACGCACTTTATACCGATGCAGGACCCTCAGTTAGTGGCCGACTTTATTGTTGCTGCGGTCGATGTACAACGGGAGCAATTAGGTGCAGAGTAAGCACTTGTGAAATTGTTAGCGAGGAGAGTAGTGTGAAAATAAGTGTGGCCATGGCGTTCAGCCAGCATACGGCACCGGAATTCATTAAAGATGTCGTACAACTGGTTGAGTCGAAAGGCGTGCACGGTATTTGGGTCCCCGAGCATGTGTTGTTCTTCCCAGACTACGCGTCGACTTATCCCTACTCTGATAGTGGCCGTATCCCCGGCGATCCAGAGGGCATTCTGGACCCCTTTACGGCGCTGGCGTTCATTGCTGCGCATACGCAACGGGTGCGCTTGGGTACCGGGATATGTTTGGTGCCTCAAAGACAGCCGGTATATACGGCAAAAATGGTCGCGGACGTCGATTATTTGTCAAATGGCAGAGTGGACTTTGGCGTTGGCATTGGTTGGTTGAGAGAAGAGTTCGAGAATCTCGATATGGATTTTTCCACCCGCGCTGCGCGTACTGAAGAGTATATCTTGGCGATGCGAGCACTCTGGTCAGATGGGGTGAGTGAATTTTCAGGTCAGACTGTCAATCTGCAACCATGCCACTTTAATCCGAAGCCTGTACAGAAACCTCATCCGCCAATTTATTTTGGTGGCGAATCGGACGGGGCAATGCGCCGAGTCGCTAGGCTCGGAGACGGCTGGTATGGCTACGATTTAAGTCCCGAGCAGTTGCTTGAAAAATTAGTTGGTCTGGATGCTGCGTTGGCGGCGACCGGCAGAAGCCGGAGCGATATTGATCTCGTTGTTGGACCCAATCGTCATCCGGTTAACGACGACACCCTAGCNGCCTATGCGGCCGCGGGTGTGGATCAGCTAGTGGTGCCAGTATNTGCTGNTAATTTAGATAAATTGTCTGATCGCGTCGACGCTTTGATGGCTTTGGGTGGCGATTAATCCTAGTCGCTCAGAGCATCCTGATATTCGCGTATCCGCGCTAGATGGCCGTCGACATTGGTTGGCTCAGCGTTATGTGTGGCAATGGCGATGTGGGTGCAACCCATATTCCGCCAAGCCTGCGCATGTTTCTGCCAGCGTTCAGGTGAACCCCCCGAATATTGGGCTTGGGCTTGAATACCAAAGTTATCAAAGCTAAGCCCCGCAGCTTCGCGGGTGGTTTTAATTCTATCGATACAGGCTTGGGCTTTTTCGTTCGCTCCCATTAACGGGATCCAACCGTCGCCAAGGCGAGCGACCCGGTCTAATAGAGCCGGTGCCGAGCCGCCAAACCAGATTGGGATCTGCTGGCTTGGGCGCGGATTAATACTCGCTTTGTCTATGCGATGGAAGTCGCCGGTGTAGTCGAGCGAATCTTCGCTCCAAAGTTTGCGCATAACCTCCACCTGCTCGGCTTGGCGGCGCCCGCGATTATTAAACGTTTCNTTTAGGCCGACGTACTCGACTTCATTCCAACCTACGCCGACGCCAAGGCGAAAGCGGTTATTCGAAAGTAGCGCAACCTCAGCGGCTTGTTTGGCGGCCAGCACAGTTTGTCGCTGAGGCAGGATCATCACGGTTGTGATCATTTCAAGTTTCTGGGTGACTGCGGCGATGAAGGCAAATGTAGTGAATGGCTCATGGAAGGCTACGTCTTTGTCGTACGCGCCGCGAAAACCACCCTCTCGATCTGGGTCCGCGCCGAGCACATGGTCGTAGATCAACAGGTGACTGATACCGAGGTCTTCGACTCCCTGTGCGTAAGCCTTTATTGCGCCGGGATCGGTCCCGATTTCGTTGTGTGGAAATACCGCGCCGATTTGCATAACAGCTCCTCCTGTCTGGAAATTTTCATCAGTCTACGATGGGTGGAACGTCATTGGCCATAACTACCGAGTAGGGGTGGAATTATTTGTTAGCAGGGCCCAATCAGGCGCTATTGCGGCTATACTTTGCGCCCATTTTTTTGATTGAGATCTCATGTCGGAGCCTGCTGACAGCGCGCCATTTTCATTTGTCGAAATGGAGCATGACATTCTTAAGTTATGGCGGGACACGGATGCGTTCCAACAGTCGCTGGCCAATACTCGAGGCAAGAAACCGTATATTTTTTACGATGGCCCCCCGTTTGCGACGGGCTTACCTCATCATGGCCATCTAGTCGCCAGCACAATAAAAGACGTAGTTCCCCGGTATTGGACGATGAAAGGCCGCTATGTAATGCGGCGCTTTGGTTGGGATTGTCATGGGCTCCCAGTNGAACATGAGATTGACAAACAGCTAGGCATGTCGGCTCAGGACGCGTTGGAAAAGCTAGGCGTTGCGGGCTACAACAACGAATGTCGNGCGATTGTGCAGCGCTACGTTAAAGAATGGCGCCACACCATCACTCGGATTGGACGTTGGATCGATTTTGACAACGACTACAAGACCATGGATGCCTGGTATATGGAATCCGTATGGTGGGTGTTTAAGCAGCTATGGGATAAAGGTCTGATTTATCAGGGCGTGAAGGTGGTGCCCGTATCCACGGCGCTGGGTACGCCGTTAGCGAATTTCGAGGCCACATCAAACTACCAAGATGTGCAGGATCCGGCGATCACGGTTTTGCTGAAGCTGCTCGACGAGGACGCCTATCTCGCTATTTGGACTACAACGCCATGGACGCTTCCATCCAATTTGGCGGTTTGTGTGGGCGATGATATCGACTACTCGCTGGTGCGTGATCCGGANTCAGGCAAAGCAATTTACTTGGCAACAGAGCGGCTGGCTCATTATCAAGGCGATAACGAGTTTTCAGTGCTTGCAACAGTTAGTGGCCGTGAGCTTGTAGGCAGGCGCTATACGCCGGTTTTTGACTACTTTGCTGAAAAATCCGAGGAAGGCGCTTTTGTTGTAATCAGTGGTGAATATGTCACCACCGACAGCGGTACCGGGTTAGTGCATCAAGCTCCTGCGTTTGGTGAAGATGACTACAAGGCATTTCANGCCAGTGGTTTAGAAGCTTTCGCCTGTCCGGTGACGTTGCAGGGTGAGTTTACTGACGAAGTGCCAGACTTTGCAGGGCGCCACGTTAAAGATGCTGACAAAGACATCATCGCAGTACTCAAAGCCAGTGATGCTTTGTATCGCCAAGAGGTGATTCAGCACAGTTATCCATATTGCTATCGCTCCGACACGCCTCTGATATACCGTGCTATTCCTTCTTGGTATGTGCGCGTCACGGCGATTAAAGACAACCTTAAGCTGGCCAACGAAAAAATAAACTGGGTACCGGAGCATATTAAGCATGGACGGTTCGGCAATTGGCTGGATGGTGCCATCGATTGGTCGATTTCTCGCAATCGAGTGTGGGGCACACCGCTGCCAGTGTGGATTAATGACGAAACCGGCAGCGCGCTTTGTGTGGGTTCCATTGAAGAGCTGTACAACTATACCGGCGAGCGGGTAGACGATTTGCATCGGGAATACGTTGACGCGCTCACTTTTCAGATCGACGGAGAGGCGGGTACTTATCGGCGGATAGAAGAGGTACTCGACTGCTGGTTTGAGTCGGGATCTATGCCCTATGCGCAACTTCATTATCCCTTCGAAAACGAAGATGTATTCAAAGCTGGTTTCCCGGCCGAATTCATTGCAGAAGGTTTAGACCAGACTCGCGGATGGTTTTATACCTTAACCGTGCTGGGTGCCGCCCTATTTGAGCGTCCCGCTTTTCGCAACGTGATTGTGAACGGCATGGTCATGGCTGAAGACGGCAAGAAAATGTCGAAAAGCCTGCGCAATTACACGCCGCCGGATGAATTGATGGAAACCTACGGGGCGGATGCGTTGCGACTTTACTCCATCAATTCCGGGCTAGTTAAAGGGGAAGAACAGCGTTTTGCCGATTCCGGTGTGCGCGATATGGTTCGTCGCGCCTTGCTACCTTGGTACAACGCCTACTCGTTCTTGCGCACCTATGCGGAAATTGATCAGTGGTCGCCAGAGAAAGGCCAGCATGAGGGCGAAAACGTCCTNGATCAGTGGATTATGTCGCGTTTGCAGACCCTAAAACAAACCGTAGCAACCGAGATGGAGGGCTATCGCCTCTATAACGTGGTGCCAGCGTTGTTCGCGTTTATAGAAGATTTAACGAACTGGTATATCCGACTCAATCGCGGGCGTTTTTGGGGTGAAGAAATCAGCGCGGATAAAATAGCCGCGTACAGCACGCTCTATGAAGTGCTCATGGAACTGTCCAAGGTTATGGCGCCGTTCGCGCCNTTTCTGTCCGAGCATTTATATCAGGCTTTAGCCGAGCTCGCCGGGCAGTCAGCCCAACCTAATTCTGTGCACCTATGCGATTATCCTGAAGCAGAGTCGGTCAAGGTAAAGCCGGGTTTAGAGACTGCGGTGGAGCGCATGCAGCAAGTCATCCTGTTGGGTCGGCAAAAGCGTGAAGAGGTCAAAATTGGGCTGCGTACGCCGTTGTCCAGCCTCACNATCATCAATTCAGATGAAGCTCTGCTTGACGATATGCGTAGGATCGAGCGGTACGTACAAGAAGAACTGAACGTGCAGTCGGTAGCATACTCGACCGACGAGTCCGCCTATATTGAGTTGTGTGCAAAGCCAAATTTTCCGCTTTTGGGTAAACGCTTGGGCAAGCGCATGAAATCGTTTGCGGCCGTTATCGATGTCTTAACACCTGAACAAATAGCGCTACTGCAGCAAAGTGGCCGGTTGGAATTGACTGTGGACGGTGAGACCGAGGTGTTTAGTGCAGAGGAAGTTCGAGTGCAGCAGCAAGCCCGAGCAGGCACTAACACCCTATCCAATAGTCAAATTGCGGTAGATCTGGATTGCCATCTGACTCCCGAGTTAATCCGCGGTGGCTATGCTAGAGAAGTAGTCAACCGAATCCAGCGAGCGCGCAAAGATATGAATTTTGCCGTCAGTGATCGAGTGGCCGTGAATTATACCGCGAAGGGTGAGTTGGCACAGGCTATCGGTGAGCATCGTGATTATGTGATGCATGAGACGCTATGTGTGGCGCTGGCAGATGCGTTGGACGAGGCAGCAGCGATAGAAACGGAAATCGACGGCCAGGCGTTGCGCTTTACAGTAACGCGTCGGGATAACTAAGCAGTGGCAGAGCTACGCTATGAGTTCGTCCCTGCGCTATCAGGTTCGGGTGCACATGTGGGCAGCTACCGCCGTCGCTTGCCAGTCAATCTTGTGCGTATGTATGAAAACGCTTTGGATTGGGAGCACTTGCCGCATTTGCACAAGTCGAGCTTCAGCGCTTTAGATTTGTTGGATGCCGGTGCCTGGGGGTGGCGTGCAAACGTGGTTGACCAGCGTAAGGGCACCAGTAGCGTCATCGAGCTGCGTCTAGATCGGGACGCTCGGCGCTGGATAACGCGTACGATCGAGGGGCCAGCTAAGGGTGCAGAAATCTGGACTCACGTATTTGAAGTAACTCCGCAGGCGCTGGACATTGTGGTGGATTTTTTCGTGCCAGATGTAGATGCTGCGCAACGTGAGAAGGTTGGTAGAGCGTATGCGCGCGCATACGAAGTATTGTATGACGAAGATGTGCGCATGATGACCGAACGTCAGCAGCAACTGGATCGACGCATAGATGGCGTGCAAACCACCGATACGGTGTCATTGGGTACGCTCGATGAAATAAGTGCGCCGCTGACATTTACCTTGTCGGATCGTTTGTTTGTGCTCGACAAGACGGGCGATGATTGGGTGGTGTATCCCGAACGATGCCCCCATCAACTGGGGCCTCTGGCGCTGGCCGAAGACATACCGGAACAGGTGCATTGCGCGTGGCATGGCTATCGATTTGATCTTCAGTCCGGTGAATGTTTAGGCGACAGCAACTGTCGGCTGGGGCGCAGGCCCCAAGTGCGGATTGAGGCTGATCAGTTAAGCGTGCACTGGTAGTTTAATTGCCCGTAAACGTAGGCGTCGACTTTTCTAAATAACTCTTAACCGCCTCTGCGCGGTCTGTTGTTGCTGCGGCTAATAGGTTTTGGTCGGCGTCCATGTGCATTAGCGCGTGGTTTAGGGCGTTGGCAATTTGGTTGGTAGACTGTTTGATCATCTGTGCGGCGATAGGAGGCTTGTTGACGTAATGTGCGGCCATGTCGTTCACAGTGGTCGATAGAGCCTCTCTCGAAACGCATTGGTCCAGTAAGCCCCAATCGAGGAGTGTCTNTGAGTGCATGCGTTCGCCCCCGATAACTAGACGTTTGGCCCGGGCGGGGCCGATCAGATTGACGAGTAATGGCAAGCTCTTCCACATCAGATTAATGCCGATATCTATTTCTGGGTATTGGATAAAGCAGTCGTCGCTGCCGACACGAAAATCGCAGGCGGTGGCCAGACATGCGCCGCCNCCCATTGCTGCGCCATGCCAAGCGGCAATGGTGATTTGGTCAATACCTAGAACCGCCTCTATGGCCCGCTCGCCCATCCTTGCGCGGCGACGACGGAGTACGAAAGGCACGTCGTTTGCCTCGCCTGAATCGGATAGGTCTGCGCCGGAGCAAAAATGGGGGCCATTGCCAGTGATAACCACGACACGGATATCTGCATCCTCGCGNAAGGAAAGGGCTGCGTGCTCGACCTCCCATAAATGGGCGTAATTCATAGCGTTGGCTTTTTTAACGCGATTAAAACGCAGCCATGCAACGTGGCCGATTTTGTCCAGTTCTATATGTTCGTATGGATAAGGCGATTCGGGCATAGGTGCTACCTGCGGGGGCGCAAAAGTGTTCGTTGAATAATAACGAATGCAANAAAAAACGGGGACCACTTTCGTGGTCCCCGTTTGGAGAGGGGGAGGGATATCCGAGGAGGGGAGGGGAGAGGAGGTTCGGATATCCCTCTAATTATTAGTGATCTGCGTCACCAATGAAGCCATGTTACTGGCGGTAACAAATATTTGCCACATTTAGTTACGCAACATGAGGTTGCTTATATGCAACATAGCGTATTAAATNAGNNGAGCGNNNGGCTCANCGTATTTACTNTCGCGGGTAACTTTTGTTCAGCNGNGNACGCCCAATTGAGCTNGGTATAGCNGTCNCAANTCGGTCATCGCNTCCTCGGTTTTAGTTTAGGTATTAATACATCGAGNGTTTAGTTTTTAGGGCATTCAAATGGATTGGGATGATTATAAATATTTCAGCGCTTTGGCGGCGACGCGTTCAGTACGCGCCGCTGCGGAGCAATTAGGTGTAAATCCGTCCACGGTGAGTCGGCGTTTGGAGCATTTTGAGCAGCGCTTGGGAGTGCAGCTTTTCACTCGTTCGCAGCGTGGCTTAACTATTACGCCAGAGGGCGCCGAGGTTATTGCTCGGGTCAATGAAATAGCTGCAGATCTTGGCAATATCGAAGGCAAGTTGGTTGGGCAAGATCAGCGGCTTTCCGGGCTAGTGCGCGTAGTGATTCCCGAGGTCATCGCGTTAAGCCTACTGGTCAAAGAACTTTCGCGGTTCCAGGATTTATATCCAGACATTGAAATCAGTATGGTACCCGGGCATCAGAGGCCTGACATCAACATACGTGAGGCCGATGTCCTTATTGAGCCCACAGATCATCCGGACGAACATTTGGTTGGGCGCGCACTGTCGCCTATTGCTATTGCGGCCTATGGTTCTCAAGAGTTGATCGACCGCGAGGCTAGGGAGGGAGTGCGGCTCGGGGGAGAGGGTAACATTTGGGTTGANTATTTAGCAGATAGCGAGATGAGCAGGGCCAGTCGTCGGTTACGCGTTGCTCATGCTCCCGATGCGCTTATTTTTGTGCGCAATCATAGCTTGTTGTTGCAGTTAGAATCCGTCCGTCAAGGCTTAGGATATGGGTTCCTGCCCTGCATCCTAGCGGAGTCAGATCCGAATCTTTCGCGCGTTGGCGATATTCCGCCTGTGCTTGGGCCGTCTATGTGGATGCTGACCCACCCAGATCTGCGGAACACAAAAAGAGTGAAGGTGTTTATGGATTTCGTTCGTGATATTTTCGAACGACGCTCTCATGAATTGCTTGGTGCAGAACTGAATAGCACTTCACTCGGCTGAAATAATAATTTTCTCTATCCAAAAATGAAGGACTGAGCATGAGCGGTCACTCGCCTACATCCCATAGTTTCTATTCTCAACGTCTGCGATTGCAGTTTGTTGAGTGGGGGAACGTCCACGCGCCAACAATCGTATTTGTACATGGGGTTCGCGACCACAGTCGCACTTGGGATGATTTATTGGAACACTTTGCCGATGACTATCATATTGTTGCGCCGGATCTTCGCGGCCATGGAGACTCTGAGTGGGTTAAGGGATCGGGTTACGATTATTTGGACTACTTGTACGATTTGTACCAATTAATTGTGCAGAACGATTACGGGCCGGTTTATCTGGTGGGGCATAGTCTGGGCGGCGCCATCACGAGCTTCTTTGCTGGCATGTACCCTGAACTGGTCGCCAAGTTGGTGGTGATCGAGGGTATTGGGTTGTGGCAGCGCGATGCTGTCGAGATGCCACTGCGGGAAAAACTCAGAATTTGGGTCGAGGCCACGCAGAGTCTGGCGGATCGACAGCCGAAACGATACGACTCTCTTGAGGCCGCCTATCAGCGGATGCAGCAAGCCAATCCGCAGTTGAGTAGGGAGCAGGCTTACCATCTGACATTGCACGGCAGCGTGCGTCATGAAGACGGTCGCTTTACGTGGAAGTACGATAACTATACTTACAACTTTTCCATTATGGGCATTCGTGTTGAGGAAATGGCAGAGTTGTGGGAGTCCATTCAATGTCCGGTATTGTTGTTGAATGCTGAAAACGGGCTGGATAACCGGACGGGCCAGGATGGCACGTTGCTGCATTTCGCCAATGTTCAATTGCACGATATCCCAGACGCGGGCCATTGGACGCACCATGATCAACCCGAGGCGGTTGTTAATCACATCAAGACGTTTTTTTCAGCCTAGGGCAACTTATCCAGAAAGTCTGAAACGTCGCCAGCGTTGCCGCGAAACCGAATGCGCTGGTGTTTTTTACCCAATTGATAGTCGTACATTGGGTCGTAGTACTCGCGCAGTAAATAGTCGATCCAGGCTGTATGGCTGGCCCGCGCTGTGAATGCTTGGTTGAGGCGTTTTTGCAACGTTTGCAGACGTATCCTACCTAGCCGTTTGCCGATGCGTAGCAATGCGCTCTGATAGCGCTGATGCACGTGTTCTTTGGTTAAACCATGCTGCGCGGCCTCTTCGAGCGCTTGGTGTACGTATTCTTGCTCAATATGACCGACCCGCTGGTCAATATCGACCTCGAGCAAAGCGATATCAGCTTGTTGCATGCATTGGTGCCAGCGCTCAGGCAATCCGATACTGCCTATGGTGCGGCTTTCGTCCTCTACCACAAGGTTTTGCTGTGAATGTCTGAGATAATCTGCTGTGAGCGCGCATTCGAAGGTTACCGGTGACGGTTGCGGCGTTAGGCGTTGACCGAATGCCGAGCCTCGATGGTTAGCTCGACCCTCTAAATCTATACTGTTTTGCAATTGTCTAATGATGACAGTTTTAGCAGAACCGGTGCGACCGCTGAGTAACCAGAATGTTTTATCTGGCTGAGCGAGCGTTTCGAGGCTTTGACGTCTTAGTGCCTTAAAGCCGCCCTCGATCCTCGGACGTTGCACGCCGATGTCCGCCAGCCATTGTTGTACCAAGCCNGACCGCTGCCCCCCGCGCCAACACATGATATGAACGTTGTCATGCTCAGCACAAATGTTCTCCCAGCCCTTAATGCGTTGCTGGCGCAATTCGCCGGATACTAGCTTGTGGCCCAAGGCTAGGGCTACGTCTGGGCCTTGTTGTTTGTAGGCGGTTCCTACTTGTCTGCGTTCGTCATCAGTTAAAATTGGTGCATTAATGCTATTTGGGAAATGTCCCTTGGCGTATTCTTGTTCGGCACGAACATCCAAAAAGAATGGCTTTGTAGCCAGAAAGCGCTTTAGCGTATTGCTAGGGAGCCGGATCGACAATTCGGTCACCGGCCTTGAATTTGGATAAGTGTTTTTTAAGAATCTCTAGCACATCGTCGCGCTGTTGTGCCATCGCCTTTGCGATGGCTTGTTCTTGCTTGTCGATCGCGGTCGCGAAGTCGCCGTTTGCGGCATAGGTTGTTGCCCAAGTGTCCAAATATTCTGGACGGTCTCGTGCGGCCTCATCTGCAGCCATTAACTTGTCCATTATGTTGCGAGCGTAGCGACTATCACGCAGGCTGCTGGTGGCCGTCGTGGCGAGGGTCCATGAGACTTCATTGATGATTTCGGCGGCGCCGTGATGGTGCGAGCCCGCATTGCGCACGGCCTTTTTGTACCACTTTAAGGCTCGCCTACTCGACTTAGGGACGGCGATTCCGCGCGCGCTTAAATTGCCTAGCACCACCATAGCCTCCGCATGGTCGGTTTCGGCTAATTCCAACAACCACGGCATCAAGCGCTCGTGGGCGGAGATACTTTCTTGGCCGGTGGCACTGGTTAGATATCGTGCGTAGCTGATTATTGCAGCCGGATTTTGCAGTGCCGCGGCCTGCTCAAGGTACTGTTTTGCGGCATCCGGATTCGCCTCTAAACGTTGTCCGGTGCGGAATTGATGGCCCAGATAAAGTAGGGCCTCGGCTTTGCCGAGTTGCCCCGCTTGTTCTAATAAAGTGACCCCCTCAGCGCTATTGGCATCGCCATAAAAGCCTTCTATGTACAGGCGCCCAAGCGCGTACATAGAGTCCACAGAGCCAAGTGCTATGGCTTGCAGGTGATTTTCAAGTGCGAGTTGCTTAAATTCTGCCGCTGTCGGTGTTGCGTGGTCTGCATCTTCTGGGTTTTGTCCTGATTCTTGCTTGTCGGCGGCTCCCGCTTTAAACCAGTAGATTCTAGCCAGCAGTGTATTTGCCAAAACGTTCCCCGGTCTCGCCGCCACCTCTAGCCAACTGATTGCAGCGTCGAAACGATTTTGCTTGGCCAGAAATGTCCCAATAGAGGCTTGCGCTGCGGAATCATTGCTGCTCGCTAATTCCCGCAGCAATGGCCAGGGATTGTTGGGTTGCGCCGTCTGCGCATCGGCCAGATCTGCAGACAGTGGCTGCAGTAGCGGCGTCAGATCATAGTGCAGAGTGCGCAACGGTTGGTCGTTATTCTCACGCGCAAGCAGCGTCAGTCCAAGCGGCGTTTCAATATTGTTTTGGTAAAGTGCCCCGGTTTCGAGCAGGCCTTGAGTCATCAACAGCGCTCGTGCGTCACTGATGCTAAACACCGTGTAAGGGGCTTCGGTGCTGCCGTTGGCTTCGTGGGCAACGGTGTTACGTAAGTGACTGAGCCAAGAGGCATGCAGCTGCGCGGTATCACTGGCCTCTAAATTGCGATAGAACTTTTCGAGGACCAAATGGCCGGTAATGCTCGCCGGATAAATTTCTAAAATGGCTGAGCCGACTGAGCCCAGACGCAGCGGTTCGTCTGTCGCTAATGCCAGAGCCTGAGCTTCAAGTTCGGACAAGCGCAGATACTTGGCTGCGGCGTCGGGCTGGGATAGAAATTCTTGCTGCATTGGCGCAATGCTGGGTAGGGGTATGCCGTTATGTTCGACCAAAGGAAGTTTCGCCGCGCCGGTTTGGCAGCCGCTGGAGAGTAGCCCGAGGCTGAAAAAAAGACAGAGAAAGAGCTGTGGGGAGCGCTGGATGTTCATCGAGGTGTTATAGCATTGTCGTGATGTGGATGAAACTCGGCGACGCCCGCTGTGAGGGAGTGTCTAGGTCTATTCTCGCTCGTTGATAAAAATATTTCTGGGGTCATCCAATGTTTTCAGTAGATAATGCGCGCATTCGGTTAGTCGCGGAGTCCGTTTGAGCCCAAGCGCTGAAGGTGCGAGCGACAGGTCCTGCAGCAATAGTGAGAACAGTAAGGTTGAACGCAGACGCAAGTGCAAGTAATGAGTAAAACCAGAAGTGGAGAGATAGGTTGGCGCGAGTATTTGGCGCTGCCAGAGCTTGGCATTGACTCTATAAAGGCGAAGGTTGATACCGGTGCATTGACCTCTGCGATTCATGCAACGGAAATTCAGTTCAGCACAGTCGATGGGAAATCCTGGGTAGATTTCACCGTCCCGACGAGTCAATTTAGCGATGCGCTCACTGTGCGCTGTCGTGCCCCGCTGGTTGGGTACCGAAAAGTGCGAAATTCTGGAGGTGTTCAAGATGAGCGAGCGGTCATCGAAACGAAAGTATCTATTGGTGGTCAGCTCCGCACNATTGAGTTGACTCTAGCGTCGCGCACGAACATGCGTTTTCGGATGTTGCTGGGTCGCAGCGGTATCCCTGATGGCTATTACGTCATTCCGGGCAAGTCCTATTTGCTAGGTGGATTTAAAGGTAGCCATGAATTTGGTGAGGAAGAGGAGTAAAGCGGATCAATGTTGAGTAGGGGCGACAATCTATCAATCTCGCGTTGCTTGCAGTGCCAAATCTTGGAAGCAGTGTTTTGAATATTGCGATCTTATCGCGTGGGCCGAACTTGTATTCGACAAGTCGACTGCGTCAGGCGTGTGAAGAGTCGGGTCATAAGGTTCGTGTCATTGACCACTTGCGCTGCTTTGTCGACATCACCTCAGATAATCCCTCGGTGCACTATCTGAAAGAGGAGTTTCGGGCCAAGGATTTCGATGCCGTTATCCCGCGCATTGGCGCGTCGGTAACCTTTTATGGCTGCGCTATGGTGCGACAGTTTGAAATGATGGGCGTTCACTCGCTGAATGAGTCCGTCGCAATTACGCGTGCCCGGGACAAACTTCGGAGTCTGCAACTCTTGGCGCGCAAGGGTGTCGGTATTCCGGTAACGTCTTTTGCTCACACGCCAGACAATGTGCATGGCTTGATTCGCGAGGTGGGCGGCTCTCCATTGGTGATTAAGCTGCTGGAAGGGACTCAAGGCAAAGGCGTGGTGCTTGCCGAGACCCAAAAGGCGGCAGAGAGTGTTATTCAGGCGTTTATGGAAACCAATACCAACATATTGGTGCAGGAATATATTCGCGAGGCTGGGGGGTCAGATATCCGCTGCTTTGTTATTGGTAATAAAGTGGTTGCGGCCATTCGTCGTCAAGCCAGCGAGGGTGAATTTCGCAGTAATTTGCACCGTGGCGGTTCTGCGCACCAAGTAACGTTGACCCCCCAAGAACGGGCGACTGCGGTAAAAGCAGCGCGCTATCTGGGTCTGAATGTATGCGGAGTGGACATTCTTAGATCAGATCGCGGACCATTAGTCATGGAAGTGAATGCCTCGCCCGGCCTGCGGGGTGTGGAAGAGGTTACCCAAGTAGATGTCGCTACACTGATCGTGCAATTTATAGAAAAAAATTCTAAGCCAAACCGTACAAAAACNAAGGGCAAAGGCTAAAATTCNGTCACGGGTTACTGAGTCAGTAGCCTTAATTTAGGCAATCGAGAAGCGCTATGTTTGGACTTTTTAAATCTGAATTACCCACCCAGCAGACCGCCTTGCCGGGCCGAGACGAGCTTATGCCCTTGCCTCCTGGGCACTTTGTGCACGGGCGGACATTGCAGGCACCGTTTCCCGCGCAGTGCGAGCAAATATTGCTGGCTATGGGGTGTTTTTGGGGCGCTGAACGAATGTTCTGGCAGTTACCCGGAGTGTACTCCACAGCGGTAGGTTACGCTGGCGGATTTACGGCGAATCCGACCTACGAGGAAGTATGCTCTGGCGGGACTGGTCATACGGAAGCTGTGCTGGTGGTCTACGACCCTCAACAGGTTGAATTAGCGGATATTTTAAAGACCTTTTGGCAAGGTCATGATCCGACCCAAGGCATGCGCCAGGGCAACGACCATGGATCCCAATACCGTTCCGCNGTCTACGCCTATAGCGAGCAACAACTGAGCCAAGTTCAGGCGAGTGCGGCAATCTTTCAAGAGGCTTTAAATGTTGCTGGTTATGGACAGATTACCAGCGAACTTAGCATGGCCGGCGAATTCTATTACGCGGAGCATTATCACCAGCAGTACTTAGCGAAGGTGCCCAACGGTTACTGTGGTCTTGGGGGTACCGGAGTAGGGTGCGATTTGGGCGCACTAGGGGTCGATCTTTAGCAGATTTGCTAACTAATTTTTGTCCTTGCAATGCCGCAGCGCTGACAGCGCTGAATACTGATAAGGCGACCTTGTTTAACGTCGAATTGCTTTTTGTCATCGTCTACCCATTTGTGAAAACCGCGTGCGCACAGGGTTTTGCCTTGGGCGGTTTGTTTACGCTGCAGCTTGCGGAACTTGCCTAAATCAGTTGGACGGTTGGTCTTGGTCATAGCCAGACTTTACACAACTATGGGCCTGGGTAGTCCATTGTGTTGGTGTTGCGATTGGCCTTGTTGGTCATCGCGGTTACCATGCCGGC
This sequence comes from Gammaproteobacteria bacterium, assembly GCA_002704325.1. Lineage (GTDB taxonomy): Bacteria > Pseudomonadota > Gammaproteobacteria > Pseudomonadales > Azotimanducaceae > UBA4421. Next base: position 24,467 of record PAFJ01000061.1, read on the forward strand.
CCCTTCGGACGTTTGCGGTGCTTTGTCCAAGCGGTGAAACCTGTAGTACAACCGGCGCATCGCCTCGGGTCTGTATTGTCGGCGTGTGAGCAACAAGAGGATAGGTATGTCGAAACTCGGCATCGGCATTGATTTTGGAACCAGCAATTCAGCGGCTGCAGTTTTTGACGGCGAGCGGCTGCAGCTCGTGCGTCTTGAACAAGATGACGACNTCATTCCCTCGGCGACCTATATTGATCGGTCGCTGACTGCTCAGACCGGTCAGCAGGCGGTAAGGCAATATATTGCTGATAACACTGGCCGGACGGTGGAGCTGATTCCCGAGGTAGTAGGCGAAACCAGTCAATTTGTGGAAGGCGGTGGCGGCGAAGAAGTTGCGGAGGTCGATACGGCAACGCAGAAGATTTACGGCGCTCCGATCACAGACAGTGGTATGCAAGGNCGTCTTTTCCGCGGTACCAAGCGCTTGCTCGGTGACGAAAGCGTTCGCAGGTTAATGGTATTTGACCAGCCATTTAGACTCGTTGCTCTGATAACCCCGCTATTATTGCGTATTCGCAAGTCTATTGAGCAGCGCGTAGGTGCAGTAAATGCAGCTCACCTAGGCTATCCGGTGAACTTCGAAGGCCGTGATCAATTTGCCAACGATCTGGCGTTGAATAGACTTGGTGAGGCCTTCAATTATGCTGGGATAAAGACCCAAGATTTTTTTCCTGAACCTATTGCCGCGGCGGTGAGTTACCTGCACAGCAACCCAAATGCTGAAGGGGAATTGCTGCTGACATTGGATTTCGGTGGTGGCACCTTGGATTTTTGTGTGTTGCGACGGCAGGGTCAGGATTTTGAAGTGGTCGCTACTCATGGCATCGGTTTGGGTGGTGATCATCTTGACCAATTACTGTTTCGCAAGCTCTTGTTTCCGCATTTAGGTAAGGGGCAGGTCTGGCGTCGGCGTGGCTTTGATCGGGAGATTGAGACCCAGTTTCCGTTTGAAGATTTTGAAGAATTGCTCGTGAATTGGGCGATTACCTATACCTTGAACCAAAATCGCTATACGACACCGGTTATGGAATGCATTGCTGCAGGCGGGCCCGGTCAAAAGCAATTCGAGCGGCTGCGTGATGTCATAAAGCACAATTTGAGTTATTTGTTATTTTCTCGAATTAAAGAGTTCAAAGCAGAGTTATCCAATCTTGATCAAGCGGTTCTAGACATTCCGGAAATTGATCTGGCCATCCCCATGCGGCGCTCAGAGTTCGAAATGCTCATTCGTGAACCGATCAGGGCTGTCGCNGACGCNTTGGATATGGTNGTCTCCAAGGCTGGGCTGCAACATGACGATATTGCGATTGTCCTGCGCACGGGGGGNTCCAGTTTNATTCCAGCGGTTAACGATCTGTTGACCGAGCGTTTCGAGGGTCGAGTGGTAGACCACGATCCATTTACCAGTGTTGCTGCNGGTTTAGCGATCGCCAACTTCCGGCAGTTGCGCTACACCGCATAGCGGTGCCTGCAGTCAATCGACCTCGTGGGGCGGCTGCCAGNTTGGGTCTACTGTGGTGAAGAATGACTTGAGAATTCGGTAGGTTAGTCCCCAGACAAAGTGGCCACGCTCCAATCTATAGCCATTAAACACGGTCGGTCGACCGGCCATAGGCATTGTCTGTGTACTGTGCAATGAATTTGCCGCCAATACGTTCAAGGGCGCCCAAACCACTTCGGCTACTTCATGGTTCGGCGTAAATATTGGATCGCCGGTTATTTGAAAGACGTGGGGAGCTATGAGCATGTTCAGAACTCGGCCTCTTGGCTGTGCTTGCTCGTGATCNAGTGCGCCCAGATATTTGGAGCCGCTCAAATCAAGGCCAATCTCCTCGGACGTTTCGCGCATAGCGGCCCCCCGCAGCCCGTCGTCGTAGCTTTCTCTGTGGCCACCAGGAAAAGCCATATGCCCGGACCAAGGGTCCCCGACTCTCTCGGCACGTTTGATGAATAAAATGTCAGTGCAATCTGGTGCATCGGGCTGCCNGCGCAGGATAATCGCNACAGCCGCCTCGCGGGTATCGGCATTAGNTTGGCCGAACTGGGCGTCGTAGCAGGCTAAGTTTTCAGTAACTTTGTTCAACACAAGCTGGATTACCGCGAAAATGGCATCATTACGTTCTACTTTAACGGCTGTGAAGCGTTCACGCGAGTTATGGAGATTTTGAGTGACAGAAAAGCACNNGCATACNGGCCGCGAAGCGGCCTTGGCCAGCGAGAGCAACCATTGCTTTGTTTGCGGGCCTGCAAATCCAATTGGCCTNGGGGTTAAATTTGCTCTTGATGGCGAGATCTGCCGAGGACAGTTCACCCCTGAAGCTGTGCACATGGGTTATCGCAACGTCACCCATGGTGGCATTGTGTTCAGCTTGTTAGATGACGTTATGGCGAANTGGCTGTGGTTGCAGGGTTTNCAGTGCTTCACTGCCCGAGCGGACATCCGCTATCGNAGTGAACTGATGATAGGCACTCCAGTGCGCTTGGAGGGCTGGTGCGACAAGCGTAAAGGTCGTTTGGCGCAAATGCAGGGGCGCGTCATCCGCACTGCAGATGATTTTGTAGTAGCAGAGGCCGGCGGCGCATTTATGCTCAATGTCAGTTGAGGGCTGGCTTCAACCGCCGTTATGTTGTTGAATTTGTGTGTGGGAAACAAGGACAGAAAGGGGCGGAAATGGCTTATATCGTAATTGTTGCAATGTTAGCGCTTTTGCAATTTGTGTATTTTATGGTGGAGGTTGGTCGCGCACGCGGCCGCTGCGGTATTGCCGCGCCGGCCACTACTGGCAATGAAGAGTTTGAGCGCTATTTTCGGGTTCAACAAAATACTCTGGAACAGCTGGTGATTTTTTTGCCGGCATTGGTTGCCGCTGGAATGTTTGGCAATGCATTTGTTGCAGCGCCCATCGGCCTGTTGTTTGTCGTGGGCCGCGCGTTATACGCGCGCGCCTATGTCCGTGATCCGAGCTCTCGAACCATAGGGTTTACATTAAGTCTTTTGGCAAATTTAGCGCTTATCGGCGCAGCACTTTGGGGCGCTTTTCGGCAAGCATTCTAAACCGCGGTGGCTTGTTTAGGCTGGGTATTTTTTGCCCAGCCAGTCGAGTAGTGCGGCATTGGTGTCGTCAGGCCGTTCTTGCTGGATCCAATGACCGCAGGGGAATGACTGTACGGTGAGATCGCCCACAAATTCTTCCAGATTGTCGGATTTTGGCACCATGTCGTAGTCGCCATAGATCATTAGTGTGGGTTGGTGAATGTACTGCTCAAATGCGCCGATGATCTCCCAGTTGCGACTAAAGTTTCGGTACCAATTGATGCCTCCAGTAAAGCCGGAGATAGCAAAGGCATCCAAGAAAACTTGCATTTCCTCATCAGACATAAGCGGATCGCCGGGCATGCCTTTTGCCAATTCCGGCGATCTGGCCATATTGATCATATTCATGCCCGGGCCCAGCTCCACGGCAGGATGCTGCCATTGATTGGTTCGATACATATTGTTNAGAAATTGCTCGGTATGGTTTGCAAAGACCTCGTCAGCCACCCCCTGTTGTCGGTTGAAATGCACGATGTAAAAGTCGCCGCCGAGCATTTTTTCCCAGAACCCGACCCACTCGCTGGTGCCTCGCTGCATAAAGGGCACGCTGAGATTGGCTACGGCGCTGACCCGCTGGCGATGCATCATGGCTAGATTCCAGACTATGATGGCGCCCCAATCGTGGCCGACAAAGCCGGCTTTTTCATAACCGAAGTGATCCAACAGCCCAATCAAATCGCCGGTTAAGTGTTCGATATCGTACTCGGTCACCGCTTCGGGCCGACTGGAATTTCCGTAGCCGCGCTGATTCGGCACGATGACATGGTAACCCGCGTCCACTAGAGGCTGGATCTGAAAGCGCCAGGAATATGCGTGTTCTGGCCACCCGTGGCAGAGCACTAGCGGCATGCCTTNTCCTGCACTAAACACTTCTAACCCAACACCGTTTACCTCGATTATTTGCGGCTGCGGAAAATCCATGGTTACTCCCTCACTGTATTCGCGTAAATATTTCAGGGGTGAATGTAACTGATTTGCTGGGTAATTGGGCCTGCAGTCGGTAGGGTAGAGATAGCTAATCTTGTCAGCGAGGAGGGTGATGTGGCAGCGGTAGACCAGGACAAACTGGGCGATTTTCTAAAGCAAACGGGCGGCATGGTTGCCGCAGGATTTAACTGTGCGATTACGGTATTGGGTGATCGGCTCGGGTTATTTGAAACCTTGTATGCTATCGGCCCTTGCGACAGCGCGACCTTAGCCAAAAAATTGCACCTCCACGAGCGCTGGGTGCGCGAATGGTTGCAACACCAAGCCTGTGTGGGGCAGGTGGACTACGATCCTAACAGCGGTGTTTTTGCGCTCTCTGCCGAGGCCCATGCTGTACTGGTAGATGCTGATCATCCAGCCTATCTCATGGGGGCCTATGATGCGGCACTGGCGGTTTTTCCTGCGGTGGAAACGTTGCAACGGTCATTCCGCACCGGTTTGGGTATGAGCTATGACGAGCACGGACCCAATTGCGCATGNGGTATCGAGCGAATGGGAGCGTTTTCGAAGCAGCACCGATTGGTGCCGGAGATGCTGCCAATGATTCCGCATATGCAAGAGCGCTTGACTGCGGGAGCAAAGGTCGCCGATGTGGGCTGTGGTGGCGCATTATCAACGATCGCCATGGCGCAAGCGTTTCCAAATTCGCAGTTTGTCGGCTACGACACTTCCGAGGAGGCTTTGCAACGCGCGCGGGCGAATGTCGCAGAATCGGGTGTAACAAATATTCAGCTGAGTAATCCGCTGCACGAGCCGTTACCGCAACAGCCGACTTTTGATCTGGTAACGACGTTTGATGTTGTCCACGATACGCCGTACCCAGATCGTCTCATTACTGANATTTACAATGCGTTGAGAGCAGAAAGCTACTGGCTTTGCGAGGANATAAAAGGCTTCGAGACGTTTACAGAAAATCTGCAAAATCATCCGATGGCTGGGTTGTTGTACGGATTTTCCGTGATGGTGTGTATGAACTCGGGTATGTCGACGGAGGATGGGGCCGGGCTCGGCACGCTTGGATTCACCCGCAATCTTGCGGAGCAAATGACCAAGGTGGCGGGCTTTGACGATTTTTCCCAGCTCGATATNGAGAGCCCGATGAACAGTTATTATCTGTTGAAGAAAGCCTGAGCTGCTATAACCAACTGATGACGGANAACAATGACCGAACTGTTACGGATACCCATAGTTTGTTGGTGGGATATTTGTTGTGGATTTTCGGTTTTTTGGGCGCTCACCGGTTTTATTTTGGTCGGCCGATCAGCGGTACAGTGTACTTATTTACCTTGGGTTTGCTGGGTATCGGTTGGCTCGTAGANTTGTTTTTGATGCCTCGTTTAGAGCNGCAGGCAGACTANAGTTACGCGGCCGGGCCTATAAATTACACAGTAGTTTGGATATTGCTGGTGTTTTTAGGTCTTCTTGGGCTCCACCGTTTTTATCTGGGTAAGCCTTGGACCGGCCTCCTCTATCTTCTAACCTGTGGTGTTTTTTTGTTGGGTGTAATTTATGACTGGTGGACGATTAATGATCAGATCTCTGAAGAGAACCTTCNTTATCAAGCGGTTTAACGCGCCTACAGTTGCGCTTCGGGTCGTAGCGGGCTCTCTTTTCCATGCAGCTGAAGCGTTGTATCCCATTTTGCTGGCGCATCTGGAGCGTTGTTTCAGCGCTATTGCGGATCGAGTGGAATCCCGGTTACATCGGCGATGCGAGTTAAGCCACCTGCTCTGCGCCGGTGAAAGCGGCGCCAGCGTGACCAAGGGTCTACCAGCTTTGACTACGCGCCTGGCGTAGACTTGGGCTCAGCAGAACGTTGTCGGGGTACAGCCTATTAATACCTCATGAGGGGAACCTATCCGTTTGCACATCCACTGCCCACGGTGATCTGGGTTAAGGCGCTGCTTGAATTAAANCGNCAAAGCGTAGACTCTCGCAACTCTCACTGATCTGAGTAAAGAGCGTAGTAGCTATGAGCGAATCCAAACACCGCAGCCCGACATCCACGGGTTTTGACACCTTAGCCTTACATGCGGGCCAATCGCCCGATCCGACCACAGGTGCCCGAGCGACACCCATATATCAATCTGCGGCATTCGTGTTTCCAGATTCAGACGTTGCGGCGGGTTTATTCAATATTGAGCGAGCTGGCCATGTTTACTCGCGATTGTCNAATCCAACAAATGCTGTGTTGGAAGAGCGTATGGCGGCTCTGGATCATGGTATTGGTGCGGTGGTCACAGCCAGCGGTCAAGCGGCAATGCACCTTGCGGTAACGACGTTGCTCAGCGCTGGCGATCATATTGTTTCATCGCGATCATTGTATGGTGGCACGCATAATTTGTTGGAGTACACGCTCTCTCGCTTCGGAATCAGCACGACCTTTGTAGATCCCCGCGACCCGGCTGCGTTCGCCGCAGCAATTCAAGACAACACTAAATTGCTTTTTGGCGAGGTTCTAGGGAACCCCGGTTTAGAGGTCCTTGATATCCCTAAAATATCTGCGGTGGCACATGATAATGGGTTGCCATTGCTAGTGGATGCCACCTTCACGACGCCCTACTTGTGCCGGCCGATTGACCTAGGTGCCGACTTGGTGATGCATTCGGCTACTAAGTTTCTCAGTGGCCATGGCGTGGTCATTGGTGGCGTGGTGGTGGACGGCGGTACTTTTGATTGGATGGCAAATGACAAGTTCCCGACCCTTTCGAAGCCCTATGCAGGTTTCCATGATCTCGTTTTCGCTGAGGAATTTGGTCCGCAAGCGTTTATTACTCGTGCGCGCAAAGAAGGAATTCGAGATTTTGGTGCCTGTATGGCACCGATGACTGCGTTCCAAATTCTGCAAGGATTGGAGACGCTGCCACTGCGAATGCAACGGCATGTCAGTAATGCGTTAGAGGTAGCGCATTATTTAGAAGCACACGCATTGGTCGAGCATGTAAGTCATCCTGGATTGAGCAGTCATCCCGACTATGAGTTGGCAAAAGAAATTTTGCCGCTGGGTGCGGGGGCGGTGTTTAGCTTTGAACTGCATGGTGGTCGTGAAGCGGGGCGGGTATTTATTGAAAACCTGTCACTGTTCTCGCACTTAGCTAATGTGGGTGATGCGAAATCTTTGGTGATCCACCCTGCAAGTACGACGCATCATCGAGTGGAAGAGCAAGCGCTGCGCTCGGCGGGAATTGGGCCAGGGCTTGTCCGTCTGAGTGTTGGCTTGGAAGACCCGAGAGATTTAATAAGTGATCTGAAAGGCGCACTGCGCGCGGTAGAGAAAGGGCTAAGCGGTAAGTCATGAGGATAGANATAAACGGCAATGAGGTGTTTTACGGTACTGGTAGCGGTACGCCCAGCGANGCCGCGAACACCCTAATTTTTGTTCATGGGGCTGGTTTTGATCATACGATCTGGGTGATGCCGGCGCGCTATTTCGCGCGTCATGGTTGGCGCGTTGTTGCGTTAGATCTGCCTGGCCATGGTCGTAGTCAAGGACAAGCGCTGACGTCGATTGCGCAAATGGCGGATTGGTTGGCTCAGGTGATCGATGCTGTGAGCCCTAATCAGCAGGCGAGTGTGGTCGGCCACAGCATGGGTTCTTTAGTGGCAATGAGCTTGGCTGCCCGTCATGCCAATAAGGTGCAGAAGCTGGCTTTGCTGGGTACGTCCGCTCCTATGCCAGTCGCCGACGTTTTACTGAATGCGGCACTGGATAATGATCAGGCCGCAATTGATATGACGAATACCTGGAGCCACAGTGCTCGAGGCAGCTTGGGGAGCAGTCAAAATCCAGGGGTGTCGAATTTGCATATTGGTGAGCGGCTGCTGCAGCAGGCTGGCGCAGGAGTGTTTCATACCGATCTGGCTGCGTGCAATGGCTTCACCGCCGATGGGTTAGCTGAGGTTAAACAACCGACATTGGTTATTATTGGTGACGAAGACAAGATGACGCCGCCTCGCGCGGGGCTCGCTGTCGCCGACCAGTTGCCTNATGTGCAGCAGCGACGGCTTGCTGGCTGTGGTCATTCAATGCTGTCGGAACAGCCAAACCAAGTATTGGATGAATTAGCTGCGTTTTTGCCGTCTTAGTCTCTCTTGCCAAGGTTGTCTGCGGTAAGAATATGCTCAAGTGTTGCTTGCAACGCGTCATACTGGCCGCCAAAGAAATGATCCGCAGCGGTGAGTTTGTGCGCTGATATGTTACCTACTGTTGGGAACGCCGTGGGGTTAACGTAGTCGTCTGCTGAGCCATAGATGATGTCTGTGGGTGTTGTGCTGGCATTGATAGGGCAGTGCATGGCTGCATTAGGCGGTGCCACCAATATGCGTCGTTGGACGTTAGGGTGTTCGGCGCAGTGACAGATNACATAGGCGCCGAATGAGTAACCAAGAGTTATAAACTGAGCATGGGCGGTGTTGTCGGTCAACCAGTTGAGAATTGCGGTGAGATCAGCGGTCTCTGCCGGTACTGTAGCGTTGGGTATATGTTTTCCNGCGCTGCTGCCGACCCCACGAAAATTAAACCTTAACCAGCCCAACCCTACGCTTTGGGCGCTGGCAGCAGCACTATCCAGGACCGCGTCATGCATAGAGCCACCATAGAGTGGATGGGGATGACACATAATCATTGTGGGTAAGCGGGGCTGACCGCGTTGAAATTCAGCTTGCAGCGGCCCTTGTTCGGCTTCTATAAAAAGTTCTTGGGCTGCGGTCATCGACAAAATCGCTATGTTGTAAAATCATCCGGAATTTTACTTTTTTGTTTTTTCTAGGTCTTGTTTTTTTCGCCGCGTAGCACATTTTTCGCGCTAAATTACGCGCAGGAAATTAGCCTACAAGCAAACCGGCCACGCGGTTGTGCAGCGATTTTTCNAGCCGCCGTGCATGTGCTTTGNGATCGAGTTGCGCCGAGACTACACCGGTTGANTGAAGCACCAGCGCTTGCNGGCGATTGGTTTATGGTGGACGAGCCGCGTATGCGCGCTGGGTTAAAGTCTCGGTATCGGGAGTGAGTTAATAGTGGAGTGAACTATGATCGAGTTGTACACATGGCCAACGCCAAACGGACGTAAAATTTCCATCGCTTTGGAAGAATTTGCAGCGCCCTATGAGGTGCATCCAGTAAATTTNCAGAATGACGAGCAGTTCGAAGANCGCTTTCTCGNTATCAGTCCAAATAACAAAATTCCAGCGATCGTGGACCGAGAGAGTGGCCAAGCGCTGATGGAGAGTGGGGCTATTCTGCTTTATCTTGCAGACAAATTTGATAATTTCTGGGGCGCTGATCGGTGGCAAACGATGCAGTGGCTAATGCTGCAGTTGGCCAGCGTTGGCCCGATGCTCGGTCAGGTCCATTACTTCTGCAAATATAATTCGGGNAAGGCTCCNTATGCTGAAGAACGTTTTCGTAACGAAGCGCTGCGGCTCTACGGTGTGCTGGATCGTCGACTTGCCCAACAAGAGTTTCTTAGCAGCACCTATTCCATAGCGGATATGGCTACCTGGCCGTGGATTTCGCGGTTTGAGTGGCAGCAAATTGATTTAACGACGTTCCCCAATGTGTGCCGCTGGTATCAGCAGATTGCTGAGCGTGCACCGGTGCAGCGCGGCTATGATGTGCCTAGTTACGTTAACGACATTCCTATGCCCGCGCGTTGACTGCTCTATTGGCTAGTCAAGAACGGTGGCGAGGTCTTTCAGCATTTGTTCAAGTTGCTGCGGGGTGTAGGGTTCAGCGTTGCCGACGCCCCACACCGGCGCTGGCCATGCGGCATCACGTTCGAAGCGTGCGATGATATGAATGTGCAGTTGTGGTACCTGATTACCGAGCGCGGCGACGTTCATTTTTTCTGCATTTGTATATTGGGCCAGTCCCTTGCTGACGCGCAATATGGTTCGATAAACGTGCTGTTGCTGTTGTTCGTCTAACTCATATAGCTCTCGTATTTCGGTTACTTGGGGTACCAAAATGATCCAAGGGTAGCGGGCGTCATCCATCAGTAGGATTTGGCATTGAGCCGTGCTTGAGATCAAGTGCGTATCTGCTTGAAGCTTTGGATGCAGTTGGAAAGCCATAGTTGGGCGTCCTTGTTAAATGTTTCGCAGGGCCGTTAACTTAACTCGATGACGGCGAAGAGGCCGATAGCGATCGCTCCACCTAAGGCTAAAATTTTTAAAAATACCTGAGCATCGCTGAATTCGGCGGCTGGGGAGTTTTCCTCATTCTTCGCCTGGCGGCGGGTGCCGATACCAAATAGTGCAAACAGCAACAGAATTATGGGTATTAAGTACAGTAGGAATGCGCGCATTAGCTCTCTTTAATTCGTTTTACAGTAGCTGTTCCAATAGGGGATAGAGTATCAGTTCCCAGCCTCTTGGCAGAGTTGACGCGGTCACAGGCTGAAAAATATGGAGGTCCATTGTGGTTCCAGCTTTATGTCTGTCGAGCGGTTGTTTTTCCGTGTGCCGCCACCCATGATAAAAACACGAAAAATACATCTGGCACATACGCTCAGTGGCTTCATAATACGCAGAAGTCAGCGTTTGACGTACTCCTAAAACCGTAGGGCATTTATGGAAAATATGACACCAGAAGAGCGCGACGCGCCGATCTACTCGACATTTACAGAGCTGTATAGCCGAGGGTTTTCGCTGGATATAGGCATCTGCGTTTTTGTTGGGGGGATTCATGTCGCTGCGATCGTGTTGGCAGCATGGGCGGCATTTTTGGCGCCTGATCAGTGGGGCGCGATAGCGGGCGTCTGGGCTTTAAGCCACTTCGTCCTGGGCTCTGTCTCGACGACGCTTTATTCCCACAGACTCATTACCCACAACGCCACAAGGCAGGTCGCTCTTCCGGTACACCTATTTTTCTGCCTATTTGGCCAGATCTTCAGTGTTCAGGGCAGTGTCAGAGCGTGGGCCGCGAACCACGTGTTGCATCATGGGGTAGATCGCCATGGCAAAAAGGAGATCGACCCGTACAGCGCGACTTGGTTTCCAGATACCTTGCGCAATTTTTTGTGGTCTCACACGCTTACGCACTTATTCAATCACCCAGAGTCCGATGAGCGCCGCCGGGCGCAAAACGCTACCCGGCACAAGGTGATCGTATGGCAGGACAAATTTTATGGGCTTTTGACCACTTTCTGGCTGTTCCTATTTCCGATGGGGCTTGGTTATGCGTTTGGCGGCT
>PAFJ01000062.1 GCA_002704325.1 Gammaproteobacteria bacterium
CTCGCTTGGAATGAGGATATGCAAGAATCCAGAGATCAAGATTTCTATGCTGCCGAACCACAAATCATGACAACTGAGCCGGTAGCCGACGCCTCCTTTAATGATGATTTAGACACATCAACTCCGGCTGTTTCAGATAGCGATATCCCTGCTATATCGTCGTTAGATGTGGCTGGTGCTGAGCCTGTAAATGCTATGGCGACAGTGACTGGAGATCGGTTTGTTACGGTAACAACACCGTCATTAAAAATATGGATAGATCGTAAAGGTGGCGATGTCGTTCGAGTGCTATTGCCGAAATTTCCGATGGAAATAGATCGCCCAGATGTGCCCTTTGTTCTCCTAGATCAAAGCCAGCAACGCACTTACATCGCTCAAAGCGGCCTAATTGGCGCAGATGGCACGGACAGCAACGGAGAAAGACCACTTTATAGCGCAGACAAGTCAAACTTTGAGATTAGTCAGGGTGAAATAGAGGTTGTGTTGCGCGCGGATGTTGCAGGCAACCCGGTGGAAAAGATCTTTCGATTTAGAGCTGACGATTATCTTGTCGATGTTGAATATAGAGTAATAAACAATAAAGGCAGCGCGTTTGTTGCCGGTATGTTTGCTCAAATAAAACGCGATCGGGGAGCGCCGAGNTTAGATGAGTCAATACCCCTCGCGCCGCAGCCTTTCTATGGCGGTGCAACGACGACGCCAGACACTCGCTATGAAAAAGTCGAATTTGACGATCTCGACGAACGTCCACTTAGTTTCACCTTGGAAGGTGGATGGGTGGCCTTCCTTCAACACTATTTTTTATCCGCCTGGGTGCCGCCAGCTGATGAGCAAAACCGTTNTGAGGCGAGTCGCAGTCGGGACGGTAACTATCTTTTCCGAACTATTGGCCAAGCAAAGCAGGTTGCTCCAGGGGACGTTGGGTACTGGAAAACTGGTTTTTATGCCGGACCCAAAGACCAAATNCGTTTAGAAAAAATTGCCCCGAATTTGAACATGACGGTCGACTATGGCTTTCTATGGTGGATCGCGGAACCATTGTTCAAAGTCCTGAATTACTTCCATTTATTGACAGGTAACTGGGGGTTCTCAATTATCCTGCTTACGCTCGCGGTAAAGGCTGCTTTGTATTGGGTGNCTGCCAAAGGCTATCGTTCTATGGCGAATATGCGTCGTGTTGCTCCGGCAATGAAACGCGTTCAAGAGCGATANGCGAACGATCGTGAAAAATTATCCCGAGAAATGATGGCGCTATATAAAAAAGAAGGCGCTAACCCTTTGGGCAGTTGTCTACCCATGTTATTGCCCATGCCTATATTTCTNGCGTTGTATTGGGTGTTGTTGGAATCCGTCGAGCTTAGACAAGCACCGTTCTTGTTTTGGATTAATGACCTAGCGGCGATGGACCCGTACTTTATTTTGCCTTTANTGATGGGCGCNAGTACCTACTTNATGCANGCNTTGAACCCTCAAGTAGGGGATCCAATGCAGATAAAGATCATGAAAATGATGCCTATNATGTTCACGGTGTTGTTTTTATTTTTCCCGGCGGGCTTAGTCCTCTATTGGTTAGTCAACAATTTGCTGTCGATAGCTCAACAAACATTTGTTTATCGCCAGGTGGAAAAAGCGCAAGCCAACGGGTAGCTNGGTAAATCGGCAAAGCTTATTAGGCGGTATGCCATCAGCGCATGACACAAGCTATCGACCAAGANCTCATATGTGCCGTAGCCACTCCTCCNGGCCAGGGAGGAATNGGGGTTGTNCGACTGTCGGGACAGGGTGCTAGACATATTGCAGAAATCATTTGCGCGCGAAAATTAGTTGCACGTCGAGCGGTTTATTGTNACTTCGTTGATNGGTCAGANCCCNTAGATAATGGCATTGCGTTNTGGTTTCCGGAGCCCAATTCNTTTACTGGAGAAGAGGTTGTTGAGTTGCAAGGTCATGGTGGGCCTGTGGTGCAACAGCGAATCATTAANACCCTGTGNAGACATGGAGCGCGNTTAGCGAGACCGGGCGAGTTCAGCGAACGCGCTTTTCTCAACGGGAAAATGGATCTAGCTCAAGCNGAGGGCATTGCCGATTTAATCGCGAGTACATCCGAAGCCGCCGCTCGAGCAGCACTCAATACTCTGCGTGGTGATTTCTCTAGCAAGATCAACGATTTGATTGAAAGTCTGACAATGCTGCGGGTTCAGGTAGAGGCGGCAATCGACTTTCCCGATGAAGAGATAGAAATTCTCGAACAAGCGGGNGTGGTGGATGCACTCGATCGTTTGGCTAGAGCGCTTAAAGACATTATCAACAGCGCCAATCAAGGNCGATTGCTCAGCAATGGAGTTCAAGTTGCACTAATTGGCGCCCCTAATGTCGGGAAATCTAGCTTACTCAATGCTCTGGCAGGAGAAGACGCCGCGATAGTAACGGATATCCCTGGAACCACCCGTGATCTGCTAAAAGTCGATTTGCTGGTTAATGATTTACCGATACGCTTGATAGACACGGCGGGTTTGCGTGAGAGTTTGGATGCAATTGAGCAGCAGGGCATGGCGCGTGCGCGTGCTCAAATAACTCAGGCAGACATTGTATTGTTGGTCGTGGCCGCTCCGGAACTCAGCGTTACGGATCTGTTGCAACAAATAACTAACATTAGAGCAGAGGCGTGGGATGAGCGGCCTGCCTTGTCGAAGCTGCTTGTCGTGGTCAACAAAGCGGATTTAGCACCGCCGCCGAAGTTGGCCAAAGAGATTAGCCATGTATCGGTATCAGCATTGACCGGGGCGGGTCTAGATGGGCTAAAAACAAAACTTCAAGAGCTCGTTGGTTTTATCGATGAAAGCACAGAGTTCTCTGCACGTGCGCGGCATGTAGATGCNCTTAAAGCTGCGGCAAGCCAAGTTGAAGCAGCGCAATTGGCATTGCAAGAGGGATTGTCGGCAGAGTTAATTGCTGAGGAGTTATCTCTAGCCCAGCGCCATTTAGGCAGTATTACAGGCGACGTTAGTGCCGATGAGTTGCTCGGGAGGATTTTTTCCGAATTCTGCATTGGTAAGTAGACACCTTCCAAAACGAATCCCAATCACTATACTATCGCGCCCGTCGCAGCCTGGATGGAAGGTATGCGTTATCCAGAACAATTTGATGTCATCGTTATCGGCGGAGGCCACGCCGGAACCGAAGCCGCCGCCGCTGCTGCGCGAATGGGCGTTCGTACGCTTTTACTTACGCAAAACATCGAAACAATTGGTCAGATGTCTTGCAATCCAGCGATTGGCGGGATAGGTAAGAGCCACCTAGTTGCCGAGATTGACGCTATGGACGGCGTCATGGGTCGAGCTACGGATCAAGCGGGAATTCATTTTCGGGTACTTAATTCCAGCAAGGGTCCAGCCGTGCGCGCTATACGCGCTCAAGCGGATCGAGCGCTTTATAGAAACGCCGTGCGGCGCATCCTTGAAAACCAACAGGGTTTAAAAATCTTTCAGCAGTCAGTAGTTGATCTGATTGTTGAAGGCGATCGAGTGGTTGGTTGTAAAACCCAGATGGATCTGGATTTTTATGCACCCTGTGTGGTCCTCACTACNGGGACGTTCCTAGATGGAAAAATACATATAGGCCATGAACAGCAGCCTGGTGGACGAGCTGGCGATGCACCATCGAGCGTGCTGGCGCAGCGCTTACGAGCACTGCCGTTTCGTGTGGGTCGGCTGAAAACCGGCACACCACCGCGGATTGATGGCCGCACTGTGGATTTTTCTAAGCTCGAAAAACAACCGGGAGATGACCCGCGACCAGTCATGTCGTCAATAGGGCAAAGATCTGAGCACCCCACTCAGACTGAATGCCATATCACTTATACCAATGACAGGACGCATCAGATTATTCGTGACAACTTGCACCGCTCAGCAATGTTTAGTGGCGCTATTGAGGGGGTAGGTCCCCGCTATTGTCCGAGCATTGAGGACAAAGTGGTGCGTTTTGCGGATAAAACGCAACATCAAATTTTTATAGAACCCGAAGGGTTAACAACCACAGAGCTGTACCCAAATGGCATATCTACAAGCTTGCCTTTTGATGTTCAGTTGGCGTTCGTGCGAACCATGCGAGGGTTCGAACAGGCGCACATATCTCGACCCGGTTATGCGATTGAATACGACTATTTTGACCCCAGGGATTTGACGTACTCGCTGCAAACCAAGGCGCTTGAGGGGTTATTTTTTGCGGGCCAAATAAACGGTACGACGGGCTATGAAGAGGCCGGGGCTCAAGGCTTGCTAGCAGGCATCAATGCGGCTCGTAAGGTGCAGGGCAAGAGCTTTTGGGAGCCGCGCAGAGATGAGGCCTATATTGGTGTCCTAGTTGACGACTTGATTAACCTAGGCACCACAGAACCCTATCGAATGTTCACCAGCCGAGCGGAGTTTCGACTACGGTTAAGACAAGACAACGCGGACCAAAGATTGACCTTGTTGGGCGTTGATATGGGCCTGATAGGCACGCAGCGACGGCTCCATTACGAGGACAAGATGAGCCAACTGCAAGCGCTGAGCAAGCAGTTTGCCGGCGAATGCGTCATGCCAGGAAGCGTCCTAGATGGCGACTTAGATCTGAAGCTACGCAAAGAAACAACGCTGCTGGATGCACTGCGACGTCCCGAAGTAACAGCAGATCGTGTTGCAGAAGCCTTATCTCTAGACAAGCGTAACGAGTTAAGGATGACCGTATTGCGCCAGCTGGAAGTCGAAACGAAGTACGCTGGGTATATCAGGCGCCAGGATGATGAAATCGCCAAAATTCGCCGACACGAAGGGATGCAAATACCGCCAGAGCTCGACTATTCACGGATCGATGGACTGTCTAATGAGTTGCGCCAAAAACTGGATCAACAGCGACCAGAATCACTCGCGCGCGCCGCGCGAATTCAAGGCATGACACCAGCGGCGTTGTCGATTTTGTTAATTCACGCGAAAAAAATGGCTTCCGTCTGAACGTTTGGCCTAACCAATTAGGGACAGATACCGAGCAACTGGGTGTCTGCATCACGAAAGAACAAGAGCAGCTGTTGCTGCGCTTCGTCGCGTTGGTGAAAAAGTGGAATCGCAGCATTAATCTGATCTCGCGCCAAGACATAGACCGCCTCTGGTCGCGGCATATATTGGACAGCCTGAGTGTTAGCCCTTACTTGCACGGTGTGTCTGTGCTGGATATAGGTACTGGGGCTGGGTTACCCGGAATTCCTTTAGCCATTGTAAATCCTGAGCGACAGTTCACTTTGTGCGACCGGATGGCGAAACGAATACGGTTTTTGCGGGTGGTTAAAAGTGAGTTGCAGTTGTCAAATGTGGATCTGCTAGAACAGGATGTCACCGCGGAACATCGGGCTGGACGTTTCGATACGGTGTTAGCCCGGGCGGTGGCACCGTCAGCGAAGTTATGGCCGATGCTCGAACCCGCATTAAACCATGGCGCTCGCATGGTTGTGTTCAGTAGCACCCAAGAGAACTCTGCCGACCCGAAAGATCAAGGCGGAGACGAGAAAACGGAATATCGGTGCCGCACGGAGCGAATTGCCGTTCCCGATATCGAACAGCCGCACGTTTTAGAAATATTGGAAAGACGTTGACTAGAATCATTGCCGTAGCGAACCAAAAAGGCGGAGTTGGGAAAACCACCACAACGGTGAACCTCGCCGCAGCTTTAGCGGCGCTGAACGAACGGGTGTTGATGATCGATTTAGACCCTCAGGGCAATGCGACTATGGGCAGCGGCGTCGATAAAAACGACCTTCAGGCGTCGAGCTACCATTGGTTAATGGCAGAATTGGCTTTTGCGGAGGTTTCTCAAGCCTCCCCCGCCAGCTATCAGGTGATGCCGTCAAACCTTGATTTAACTGCAGCAGAGGTCGCGCTATTGCAGCACAACGATCGCGAATTTGTGATGCGCGATTTGCTTAAGGGTGACGCGTCGGCGTTCGATTACGTATTAATTGATTGCCCGCCGTCACTTAACATTTTGACAGTCAACGCACTTGTCGCTGCGACGAGCGTGCTCATCCCCATGCAGTGCGAGTATTACGCCTTGGAAGGTCTGAGTGCTTTGTTGGATACGGTTGATGGAATTCGCGAAAAAGCCAACCCAATTCTTCATATTGAAGGATTGTTGCGCACCATGTACGACCCGCGCAATGGTTTGACTCGAGATGTGTCTCGGCAGTTGATCCACTATTTTGGCGACCAAGTGTTTCGCACGGTGGTGCCGCGCAATGTGCGTCTTGCTGAAGCGCCGAGTCACGGATTGCCGATCTTGCTTTACGATAGGGGCTCACGTGGTTCTCTGGCATACCAAGCGTTGGCGGCCGAAGTGCGCAAACGAAACGCCAAATGAACAAGCGACCGCAAACAGTAACGAGCATCAGCACATGACGAAAAAAAAACTAGGAAAAGGGCTGGATGCCCTGCTTTCTCGACCGACTAAAGAGACAGCAGATGGCGCGCTTGTGGAGGAGCGTAACGTGCCCCAGAACGCGGTTAAAGCGATTGCTGAAATAGCCGTTGTGGACATTAAGCCTAGCCCGTTTCAGCCCAGACGAACATTTGCCGCTGAGGCGTTAGAAGAATTGGCGACGTCGATACAGCAGCATGGCGTTCTGCAACCGATTGTTGTGCGCAGACTGCCGCAAGGCGGCTTNGAGCTTATTGCCGGTGAGCGGCGGTGGCGCGCTGCCCAGCAAGCGGGCCTTCAGACTATCCCAGTGGTTCAGCGCGATGTCAGCGATCGAGAAGCCTCGGCGTTTGCGTTGATTGAGAATATTCAGCGCGAAAACCTAAATGTGGTAGAAGAGGCTTTAGGATTGTCACGGCTGCGCTCAGAGTTTGATTTAACCCAACAAGAATTGGCCGACGTCGTTGGCAAATCTCGCGCCGCCATTGCCAATAGTTTGCGCTTGCTCAACCTTGGTAGCATTGCGCGGGATTTACTAATGGAGGGCAAGCTGGATATGGGCCATGCCCGCGCGTTGTTGGGTTTGGCGGGTACCGAACAGGATTTGATTGCCCAAGATGTCGCAGCGAAAAAGCTTTCCGTGCGCCAAACTGAAGCGTTAGTGCGTAAATTATCCGCGGTATCGACCAAGCAAGAAGAACGCGGCCGCGATAAAGACGGCGACACGGTGCTGCTGGAGCGACGCTTGTCGGACTATTTGGGGGCAAACGTGCATATTACACAGCGTGCTCAGGGTCGGGGCGAATTAGTTATTAAGTATGGCAGCTTGGACGAGCTCGACGGCGTTTTGCAGCGCCTGCATCTACCGGCGTAACCCTGTTTGAGCGCGATTANCTGTGTTGCNGCANAGATGTGGATAAATCCGNGGTTTCCNCGCTATACAGGGTGTAAAAGCGTTGAAGGTTAAACGACCAGTCTTTATAATCCGCGCCGCCTTAATGCAGAGGCTGCACCAAAACAGTGTGGTGGCTAATGTATTGTTGGCGCAGATCGTTCTCGGTTTGANNTGTTGTCTGGGTTTTTGGTGGGCTGATGCGGCNTATTTTAGCGGAGCAGCCGCAGGCGTTATGTGCACATTCTTACCCAACGGCCTTCTGGCATGGCAGCAAAAGAGAGCGGCCCATGCGTCGCGCTTCGTAATGCAGAGTGCGACTAAATGGGCGGTAACGATGATGCTGATGGCCCTTAGTTTTGGGGTCATGGGAGTGGCCCCGATCAGTTTTTTTGTAACCTTCCTGATAGCGCAGTTGAGTTTTGTTGTCGCCTTAATGGGACCACCCTCTGCTGCCAAGCAACAGCCAATGAAATACTAGGAAAAACAGCACCTATGGCCGGCGAAGCGAAAACAACGGCTCAATACATAGAACACCACCTCACCAACCTGACCTACGGCATGAATCCGCAGACTGGGCAGTGGGAGTTTGCGCACAGCGCTGAAGAAGCGGCCGCAATGGGGTTTTGGTCGATTAATGTCGACTCAATGGCTTGGTCTATCGGCCTTGGCTTACTGTTTCTAATGGTTTTCCGAAAAGCAGCGACTGGTGCGTCATCCGGTGTGCCTGGCGGCTTGCAGAACGCGGTCGAAATGATTGTTGAGACGCTGGAAGATCAAGTACTCAGTGTATTCAATCATAAGAATGCATTGATCGCGCCCCTCGCCCTTACGATTTTTGTATGGGTGTTTTTAATGAATCTTATGGACTTATTGCCCGTAGACTGGCTCCCGGAGCTGGCTGTGCTCGCGGGCGTTTCGCACATGAAAATTGTGCCTTCTACAGATCCGAACATCACCATGGCACTCGCCCTGTCGGTGTTTGCTCTGGTTATTTACTACAGCATTAAATGCAAGGGTTTGGGTGGCTTCCTCTCGGAGTTGTCATTTCACCCGTTCCCGGTGCAGAAAGGCGTGATGGCGATATTTGTTGTGCCAATAAACTTTCTGCTAGAGAGCGTGACTTTAATCGCCAAACCTCTGTCTTTGGGACTGCGTTTATTCGGCAACATGTATGCCGGTGAAATGATTTTTATCCTTATCGCGCTGACGTTTGGTGGCGGTCTTGTGTTGGCCGTGGCGGGAGGGGTTATGCAGTGGGCGTGGGCGGTTTTTCACGTGCTGATCATCACCTTGCAAGCGTTCCTCTTTGCCGTGCTCTCTGTGGTCTANTTGGCCCAAGCCCACGACGTAGATGAGCATTAGAAATCCATATTAAACGCGGCTGCAGCCGTACAGTAAAACTCAAAACTAGGAGCAATGATGGAACAGGCAGGACTTTTATATATCGCGGGCGCATTGATGATGGGCTTAGGCGCGGTTGGAGCCGCCATTGGTGTAGGCGTTTTGGGTGGCAAGTACCTTGAGGGTGTNGCGCGTCAGCCAGAACTACTGCCCATGTTGCGCACCCAGCTGTTCATCGTTTTGGGTCTGGTAGACGCCGTACCCATGATCGGTGTTGGTATTGGCCTCTACGTCATTTTTGCCGTTGCTTAAGACGCTTCGCGACAACTTTGTCAGCGGGGTGATGTTGGGTCGGCGGCGTCACGAGCTGCCGATAACGGTTTAATCAGACCCACAGGAAGAGACAGGCGATGAATTTAAACGCAACGCTAATCGGCCAAAGTATTACGTTCTTGGTGTTCGTAATGTTTTGCATGAAGTACATTTGGCCGCCTATTCGTCANGCGATGAATGATCGGCAAGAAGCCATCGCAGCAGGGTTGCGCGCTTCAGAAGAAGCGGACGAAAAGTTGGCTCAGGCGGCAGACAACGCTGAGCAAGAGCTCGTTGCTGCCAAGGCAGAAGCTGCAACCATTATTGAACAGGCGCGCGCGCGCTCTAATCAGATGGTAGAAGACGCAAAAGCCGAAGCGCGCTCTGAAGGCGAGCGTTTGGTTGAAGCCGCGAAGGCGGAAATAGAGCAAGAAGTGAACCGAGCCAAAGAGACGCTTCGAGGCCAAGTCGCGGCCTTGGTTATTGACGGCGCTGAACAAGTGCTTAAAGACAGCATAGACGCAGACAAGCACGAGCAAATGCTCAATCAGCTCGCGGCAGAGCTTTAAGTAATGGCTGAACTCGCAACAATTGCTCGTCCCTACGCAAACGCGGTGTTTGATATTGCCAAGAGCGAAGGTGCACTAGAGGACTGGTCGCGCATGTTGGGCGTATTGGCATCAACGGCCCAACACGAAACGGTCAACGTGCTTCTATCGAGCCCAGACCTATCGCCGGTTGCAAAGGCTGGCAAACTTGGAGAGTTGTGCGCCGACGAAATCGATGATCAGGCGCGAAAATTTCTCTTTGCGCTGGCAGACCACGATCGCTTGACGCTGTTGAATGAAATCGTTGCTCAATTTGAAACTCTGCGCGCAGAAGAATTACGCAGCTTGGATGTCAAGGTCATAGCGGCATACGAGTTGAGCGCGTCTCAGACAGACGCCTTGGCCACGGCCCTGCGTAAGAAGTTCGATAAAGAGATCGCTATAGAATCCACTGTAGATGCGTCGCTGATGGGCGGTGCAATCATCCGTGCGGGCGATGTTGTAATCGATGGGTCAGTAAGAGGAAGGCTCACCAAGTTGGTCGATGCGCTCGTGCAGGTTTAACGAAAAGCACTGCAACATCTTTGAGTAGAAACAGGTTTTAACAGGAACTGAACATGCAACAACTTAACCCATCTGAAATCAGCGACATCATTAAAGGTCGTATTCAGGGTCTCGACGTCACCGCCGAAGCGCAGAACGAAGGCACGATTGTAGGTGTGTCCGACGGTATTGTGCGAATTCATGGTTTGGCGGATGCGCAATATGGTGAAATGATCGAATTCGATGGCTCACTCTACGGTATGGCGCTTAACCTCGAGCGGGACTCGGTTGGTGTGGTTGTATTAGGCGACTATGACAGCCTGACTGAAGGTATGACTGCTCGTTGTACCGGCCGTATTTTGGAAGTCCCAGTAGGACCAGAGTTGCTCGGTCGTGTTGTTGACTCCNTGGGTAATCCTATCGATGGCAAAGGTCCAATTAATGCGGCTCAATCGTCGCCGATTGAAAAAGTGGCGCCGGGCGTTATCGCGCGGCAGTCGGTAGATCAGCCGGTACAGATCGGCTTTAAGTGTATCGATGCAATGGTGCCGATTGGCCGGGGACAACGAGAGTTGATTATTGGCGACCGTCAAATCGGTAAGACTGCGATTGCGATAGACGCCATCATCAACCAAAAGAATAGCGGCATTAAATGCGTCTACGTCGCCATTGGNCAGAAGATGTCGACCATTTCTAACATCGTCCGTTCNCTGGAAGAACACGGGGCTATGGAGTACACCACGGTTGTTGCTGCGGGCGCATCCGACCCTGCATCGATGCAGTTTATCTCAGCCTATTCCGGTTGTGCCATGGGTGAGTACTTCCGTGACACAGGTGAAGATGCGTTGGTAATTTATGACGACCTCACCAAACAGGCGTGGGCATATCGGCAGATTTCGCTGTTGCTGCGACGTCCGCCGGGTCGTGAGGCATACCCCGGTGACGTATTCTATTTGCACTCGCGTTTGCTCGAGCGCGCGGCCCGAGTAAACGCGGANTACGTGGAGCAGCAAACTAATGGTGCCGTAAAAGGTAAAACCGGCTCACTAACGGCGTTGCCGATTATTGAAACTCAAGCGGGTGATGTATCAGCGTTTGTTCCAACCAACGTGATCTCCATTACTGACGGCCAGATTTTCCTTGAAACCGATAACTTCAACTCGGGATTACGNCCAGCNATGAGCCCGGGTATTTCGGTTTCTCGAGTGGGCGGTTCGGCGCAAACGCCGTTTATGAAAAAGATCTCTGGCGGTATCAAAATGGCATTGGCCCAGTACCGCGAGCTGGCTGCGTTTTCCCAGTTTGCCTCAGACCTAGATGAAGCGACGCGGCGTCAATTGGAACATGGCGCTCGTGTTACCGAGCTGATGAAGCAAAAGCAATTCGCGCCGATGTCGGTTGCTGAGATGGGCACGGTGTTGTTTGCTGCGAACGAAGGCTACTTGACGGATGTTGCGGTGGAAAAAGTGCTCGACTTTGAACAAGCATTACTTGGGTTTATGAAGTCTGAATACGCGGACTTTTTCAATACCATCAATGAAACCGGCGCATACAACGACGATGTTGTAAACACGCTCCGCGAAGCGATTGAAAAATTCAAAGCAACTCAAACGTATTAAAGGCCTTAGGCGGTACTGCCAGAAGGCGACCGCAAAAACTTTAAGCGGCTAAAGAGAAGACAAGATGGCTGTTGGCAAGGAAATAAAGAAAAAGATCGGTAGCGTGCAAAATACGCAGAAGATCACCAGTGCGATGCAGATGGTTGCNGCCAGTAAAATGCGCCGCACTCAAGATCGCATGCAGCAAGGCAAACCCTATAGCGAGCGCATTCGTGGAGTGATAAGCCATCTAGCGAACTCGAACCCCGAGTACAAGCATATCTATATGCAGGAGCGCGAGATTAAGCGAGTTGGGTATATCGTCGTCGCAACGGATCGCGGCCTCTGCGGCGGTCTTAACGTCAACCTTTTCCGTAAGGTTGTCAAAGAGCTTGGCGAATGGGACGGCCAAGGCACGGAAGTCGAGCTTGGCTTGATTGGCAGCAAAGCAGGACCTTTCTTTCGCTCGGTGGGCGGCAACATTCGTGCTGTGATGAATGATGTCGGCGAAACCCCGGCCATTGCCGAGCTTATTGGTGGCATTAAGGTCATGCTTGATGCCTACGAAAGTGGTGAGATTGACCGGCTGTACTTGGCCAGCAACGAGTTTGAAAACACCATGACTCAAACGCCGACAGTGCGCCAGTTATTGCCGTTGGATCCCGAAGAGGATGCGTCCTATCAGCATCGGTGGGACTACATTTATGAGCCCGACGCCCGGCAGTTGATTGAAGGATTGGTGCTGCGCTATGTCGAAGCTCAGGTGTATCAGGCGGTGATNGAAAANGGCGCCTGTGAGCAAGCGGCGAAAATGGTGGCGATGAAAAATGCGACCGAGAACGCCGCCAAGTTAATAGATGAACTACAACTGATTTATAACAACGCACGGCAAGCGGCGATTACCCAAGAAATTGCGGAAATTGTCAGCGGTGCAGCAGCGGTNTAACCGCTACAACGAACAAAAACCAGATAATAAAACGGTAAAGAGGCAAGGCATGAGCAGCGGTCGAATTGTACAAATTATTGGCGCGGTCATTGACGTTGAATTTGATCGGGACAACGTTCCTAAGGTTTATGATGCATTGTCTGTCGGTGCTAGTGGTCTGACGCTAGAAGTGCAGCAACAATTGGGTGATGGCGTTGTTCGCACCATTGCAATGGGCGTGTCCGATGGGNTGTCGCGCGGCCTTGAAGTGACCAATACAGGCGCACCCATTTCGATCCCTGTAGGTGAAGAAACATTGGGCCGCATTGTGGATGTATTGGGCAATCCCATTGACGAAAAGGGCCCTGTNAACGCGCAAGAGCTGATGCCTATTCACCGCAAAGCCCCTCTTTATGAAGATCAGATCGGCGANAACGAAGTACTTGAGACCGGCATTAAAGTAATCGACCTTATCTGCCCGTTTGCGCGCGGCGGTAAGGTGGGCCTGTTTGGTGGTGCGGGAGTCGGTAAGACCGTTACTATGTTGGAGCTCATTAGAAATATTGCGATCGAGCACTCTGGGTTGTCAGTATTTGCGGGTGTGGGTGAACGCACACGCGAGGGCAACGACTTCTACTACGAAATGGAAGAAGCGGGTGTATTAGACAAGATTTCGCTGGTCTTCGGACAGATGAATGAGCCCCCTGGAAACCGTTTGCGGGTTGCATTGACCGGATTGACGATGGCAGAAAAGTTCCGCGATGAAGGTCGTGACGTGTTGCTTTTCGTAGACAATATTTATCGTTATACGCTCGCCGGTACCGAAGTGTCCGCATTACTCGGTCGTATGCCCTCAGCGGTAGGATATCAGCCCACTTTGGCGGAAGAGATGGGTGTTCTGCAGGAGCGCATCACAACTACTAAGACAGGATCAATCACTTCGGTTCAGGCGGTATACGTACCAGCCGACGACTTAACTGATCCTTCGCCCGCCACCACGTTTGCGCACCTTGACTCTACGGTTACCTTGTCTCGTGCAATTACCGACCTTGGAATCTACCCAGCGGTTGACCCGCTTGACTCCACCAGCCGCCAATTGGACCCATTAATTGTCGGCGAAGAGCACTATCAGGTGGCGCAGACGGTGCAACAGGTATTGCAGCGTTATCAAGAATTGCGCGACATCATCGCGATTCTGGGTATGGATGAGCTGTCTGAAGAGGATAAGCAATTGGTATACCGGGCGCGCAAGATCCAGAAGTTCTTCTCCCAGCCGTTCTTCGTCGCGGAACAGTTTACCGGTAACTCAGGTAAGTTCGTTAGCCGTGAAGAAACTGTACGCAGCTTCAAAGCGATTCTTGATGGTGAGTATGATGATCTGCCTGAGGATGCGTTCTACATGGTGGGCAGCATTGAGGATGCCATTGAGAAAGCGAAGACGATTTAACTTTCAGCGTCTAGGCTAAAAGATAGGTAAAACTTTATGGCAAGTATGCACTGTGAAATCGTTAGCGCGGAGCAGTCGCTGTTCTCTGGTGCGATTACGATGTTGTCGGCACGCGGTACCATTGGTGAGCTAGGGGTAATGCCCGGTCACGCGCCCTTGCTGACGGGCATCCAACCCGGGGCGGTGACCCTGCGTATGGAGGACGGATCCGAAGAGGTGTTTTACGCGTCTGGTGGTTTCATCGAGATTCAGCCCGGCTACGTTACTTTGCTCGCAGACACCGCGGTTCGCGCGGAAGACCTGGACGAAGCCCAAGCAGAAGAGGCGCGGCAACAGGCTCAACGTGAAATGTCAGAGAAGGCAGCGGGCGCCGATTTTGGTATGGCTGCCGCAATGATGGCCGAGGCGGTGGCGCAACAGCGAACTTTAGAAGAGCTGAGAAAACGTCGTCGCTAAAACCGAGCATTGGTTTTGATGGTCAAAAAGGGGATTAAATAGCCCCTTTTTTTATGCCTGCCTTATACTCTTTGTATACGAAAGCCGGAAATTTCTGATGCCAACGGACATAGTGGTACTTGCTGCGGGCAAAGGTACGCGAATGAATTCAAGCCTCGCCAAGGTATTGCACCCGTTGGCGGGCGCGCCAATGATTCAGCATGTTATTAAAACCGCGAGGCGGTTAGAGCCCCGGCATATCGCTGTGGTCATTGGTCATCAAGGCGCGGACGTGCGAGCTGCTTTGGCTGCACAGGAGGGCGGTGCCAATCTGATCTGGGTCGAACAAGAGCAACAGCTCGGCACAGGCCACGCAGTTAAGCTTGCTAAGGCGCATTTGCCTGATGAGGGGGTGATGCTGGTTCTATACGGCGATGTTCCACTTATTACTGAAGATACGATTCGCGCTTGCGAGGATGCCGCTCTCCAAGGACGGCTGGGTTTGGTTGTTGCGGAATTCGGCGACCCCGCCGAACTGGGCCGAATTATTCGTGATGACACTGACGCGGTGCGGGCAATTATTGAGTTTAAGGATGCAACACCGGAACAGCGTAAAATCAGTGAAATCAATTCCGGCATTTTAGCTGCACCCCTAAAACACATGGCCCAATGGCTCGATCGACTGCAGTCGAATAACGTGCAAGGGGAATTTTACTTAACCGACATAATTGCCATGGCAGTGCAAGATGGTGTGGAGGTAGTGCCAATCCACGCGTCATCGGAAGCAGAAGTAACTGGCGTCAACGATCGAATCCAGCTGGCGCAGCTTGAGCGCCATGTGCAAAAATATCTTGTGGAACAATTGATGCTGGATGGGGCGAGCTTTGCCGACCCATGCCGGGTTGATATTCGCGGCCAAGTCAGGGTCGGTAAAGATTGNTTTATTGACGCNAATGTACTTTTTACTGGCGAGGTAGAGNTGAGTGATGGTGTGCGCATTGGTCCTGGATGCGTCGTCAGCGATTCGCGCCTTGGAGCGGGGACTGAAGTGCTGGCAAATACCATTGTTGACGGCGCTGATGTGGGCCCGGGTTGTAGCCTTGGGCCTTTTGCGCGCGTGCGGCCCGGCAGCGTGCTGGGTACGGGTGTGAAAATAGGCAACTTTGTGGAAACTAAGCAGACTCGTCTGGGTGACCACAGTAANGCCAGNCATTTAGCGTATTTGGGCGACGCGGAAATAGGCAGTGAAGTGAATGTGGGCGCCGGCACCGTGACNTGCAATTACGATGGGGTCAATAAGCATCCAACGAATATCGGTGATGGCGCGTTCATAGGCACTAATTCAACACTGGTTGCACCGATTAATATCGCGGCAAAGGCTTTCGTTGCCGCAGGCTCCGCCTTGACTAAGGACGTAGCAGCAGCGCAGCTGGCTGTTGGCCGAAGCCGCCAACGCAACATTGATGGCTGGTCTGCGCCCAATAGCGAGGCAAAAAAATAAGCTTGGAATTAAGCGCGGGGCTTGTTGATCGGCCCTAGTTGCCAAAAAGCGATCTTTAAAGGGAAAAATTATGTGTGGCATTGTGGGTGCTGTGGCAGAGAGAAATGTGACGCCCATTCTGATTGAAGGTCTGCAGCGTTTGGANTACCGCGGCTANGATTCTGCTGGCGTAGCGCTCGTCCAAGCAGATGGCNAGGTGCAGCGCCGCAGGGAAGTGGGCAAGGTCGTAAATCTTAGTAATAACCTCGATGCGGAACCGCTAACGGGCGGTNTGGGTATTGCGCATACNCGCTGGGCCACCCACGGTAGTGTGCAACAAACCAATACCCACCCGCATATGTCTGGAAACGATCTNGCTCTGGTGCATAACGGCATTATTGAAAACTACATCACCCTGCGTGAAGAGCTGCAATCGCAGGGCTATGTATTTGCATCTGATACCGACTCCGAGGTNATTGTTCATCTGATCCACAACTGTCTTGGCGACGGTGGTTTGCTGCATGCGGTACGCCGCGCGGTCAAACGTTTGGACGGCGCCTATGCCATCGCGGTGTGTTGGGCCGACGAACCAGATCGAATTGTTGCCGCGCGTTCAGGTTGTCCGCTGGTGGTGGGTAAGGGCATCGGCGAGAACTTCTTGGCATCCGATGTTCTCGCGCTGAAAGCCGTGACCGATCGTTTTATATTTTTAGAAGAGGGAGATCTAGTCGACTTGCGCCGTGACCGCATTGATATATGGAGCATTGATAACGAGGCGGTCTTGCGCGCTGATGTGCGTATTGAAATGGCGAAAGACGATTTTGATAAGGGAAACTTTCGACATTATATGCAGAAAGAGATTTTCGCTCAGCCTCAAGTATTAAAAGAGACCATGGAAGGGCGAATCGGTAAACAGACGGTGTTGGAGGAGGCGTTTGGCGTTGGCGCAAAAGATATATTTGATCGTACTCAGGCCATTACCATCGTTGCCTGTGGCACCAGTTACTACGCCGCCAGCGTGGCGCGTTACTGGATAGAAGACTTGGTCGGCATTCCGTGTCAGGTCGAAATCGCCAGTGAATTTAGATACCGCAAGTGTGCGGTCCTCCCCAATACGTTATTTGTCACCATTACCCAATCAGGTGAAACCGCAGACACTCTTGCGGCGTTGCGCATTGCAAAAGAGATCGGTTATTTCGCAACACTGACAATCTGTAATGTGCCGACGTCCTCCACGGTTCGAGAGAGTGATTTGGCTGTTATGTTGCAGGTCGGCACGGAGGTGGGTGTTGCATCTACCAAGGCGTTTACCGCGCAATTAATCAATCTATTGTTGTTGACGCTGTTACTCGCTCGGCGCCACGGCTCGGGTGATGACCAAGAAGCCAAAATCGTGTTTGGGTTGCGGGCGCTCCCCGACGCTATTGATTCGGTGCTGGCACTAGATGGGGCTATTGCGGAACTCTCCAAACAATTCATCGAAAAGCATCATGCGTTATTTCTGGGTCGAGGCAGTCTTTATCCTGTGGCGTTGGAAGGCGCACTCAAACTCAAGGAGATCTCCTATATCCATGCCGAAGGGTATGCCGCGGGCGAACTGAAACACGGCCCTCTCGCGCTAGTCGATGACGATATGCCAGTTATTGCGGTGGCACCAAATGACGATTTGTTAGAGAAATTGCGTTCTAATTTACAAGAAGTGAAAGCTCGCGGCGGCGAGTTGTTTGTTTTTGCTGACA
>PAFJ01000063.1 GCA_002704325.1 Gammaproteobacteria bacterium
CCTGTCGATAAAAACTTTTGTTCAGCAACGCCGCGAGCAAAGCGTGCGGGAGGCGATCAGCCGCGAATTAATGCGTGGTGGGCAAGTGTTTTTTCTGCACAACGAAGTACGCAGCATCGAGCAAGCCGCCCAAACTTTGCGCGAACTGGTGCCCGAGGCGCGCATTGGCGTCGGCCACGGTCAGATGAAAAAACTGGCGTTAGAGCAGGTGATGAATGATTTTTATCACAGACGCCTCAATGTTTTGGTTTGCACCACTATCATTGAAACCGGGTTAGACATCCCCAATGCCAATACCATAATCATCGAGCGAGCCGACAAATTTGGTCTGGCCCAACTGCACCAACTGCGTGGCCGCGTGGGTCGCAGCCATCGTCAAGCCTACGCCTATTTGCTCACACCAGAGCCGCGGAGCTTAACCACTGACGCCGTGAAGCGCCTCGATGCAATAGAGGCTGCCGGAGACCTCGGCGTCGGCTTCACCCTGGCAACCCATGACATGGAAATACGTGGTGCAGGAGAACTTCTGGGCGACGATCAATCCGGGCAAATAGAATCCATAGGATTTTCGTTGTATATGGAAATGCTCAATCAGGCGGTCGAAGCTTTNCGCTCNGGAAAGATACCAGACCTCGACAGCCCACTTGACCCCGTCAATCAAGAAGTAAATTTACACGCGCCGACCCTGATCCCCGAAGACTACCTACCCGACGTACAGGCACGATTGATTTTGTACAAGCGTATCGCCGGGGCCAAAAACGCCGCCGGACTGGACGCGCTGCAGGTGGAAATGATCGACCGTTTTGGGCTACTACCGAGTCAACTAAAACAGTTATTCAGTGTCACCAAGTTAAAATTGTTGGCGCAATCCCTTGGCGTTGTAAAACTGGATCTTGGGGCAGAGCGCGGCAAACTAGAGTTCAGCAAAACCACTCGAGTCGACCCATTGGTGATCGTCAATCTGGTACAGCAAGAAAGTCATACATTTCAACTAGAGGGCTCCTCGACATTGCGCATTCATCGTGCGCTTGAAACATTTGAGCAACGCCTAGGATTCGCTCACGAGTTACTCGAACGCTTAACGCCACAACGAGAAGCGGCGGCATGACATGATCCGGCGCACGCTCACAACGTTAATATGCTGCGGGCTGAGCGTTTACGCTAGCGCCACCAGTCCCCGCGAATTGACCAGTTTAACGGACGCTTTGCCGGCCAATCGATTTGCCATTGAATTGATCGTTTTTCTTCGCGAGCCAACGATGGGTGCGCCTATCGAACCATTACAAGAACAGCCACAAATAATTTGGCCGCACGACGTAATGGCGTTGACAACCCAGCGATCACAGCAGCGGGCACAATATTCAGATCTGTTTTCGAGCTCCGCAGTAAATAGTCGCTATTGCCATGTGGACCCCGATGCGTTTCTGCCCGACTTCATGAATATCGTATTAAGCAATGGCTTCGAAACAGAACTGTTGAATGAATTTTCCCCGATGGGGAGTCAAATAACGTTGTCGCCGCCACTAAGCAGTGCAGAAGCTAACCCGCTGAGCGTCGATCCTATCGACGTCTATGAAGCCCAACCAGATACCGAGCCCCCTCAAATCGTTACAGCTTCCGCGATCAGCCAAGCTGAAAAGAATTTCCGGGACGCCCTCCAGAGCTTCAACGACGGCTTCGACGCCAACAGTTGGCAATGGCTGAATGATGATCAACTCAGACTTCAAGATCAGCGGCGGAGTATTAATCTAGCGCCAGAACTCGATGTGGTCTTTCACGGCCGCTGGCAACAACCAGTGCCTGCAAGAGATGCACCCCAGCGTATCCTTTTGCCTGTCCAAACTATCAATCTATCGGCACAGTTCACTCGGCTAAACGGCCACATTGGCATAACTCTCGGTCGCTACCTACACGCCAACACCAAGCTGTGGCTGCAGCCAGACCCTGCTACTAATGCATACGCTGAGTTAAATGAGAGTCGACGCATGCGCAGTAACGAGTTGCACTATATCGATCATCCATTAATTGGCGTACTGATTAACATTGAGCCCATTGATGCCGACCCCACACTGGAGCGGAGTTGGCAAGACCTACAAGAGGCCAAATCATTGACTAGCCTTGAATAGCGTAAAGCCCCGGTAAATTCCGGCCATAGCCGCAAAAATCTAACCCACAACCAAACATTGTCCGATTAGGCCCAATAACACCGACGAAATCCGCGCTTGAACCGTTCTTAGAAGAGGCTGTATCGACTTTTTCTACCATGACAGCACAATGAAGAGAGGCAACTTTCTGTGCTTGCAGCACATCCAGCAATGTTTTCAACACAGTTGCACAGTTCAGCGTGTCAGCGACCAGCAGAACATTACGACCAATAAGCTCTGGATGAGAACTGCTGCGCAAACCCGCATCCCCACCTTGCTCGCTTACCAAGCCGCTATCGACGTCGAAATAGCCGATTTGCATCGGCATGACCAAGCGCCCCATCAACTGCCCAGTCAAATAGAGACCCCCAGGCAACACGGTCAACAATACCGGGTTTTGGTCCTGCAAGGTCGCCGTGATAGCGACCGCCATGCGATCAATGGCTTGGCTCATCTGCATGGACGAGTACACTAGGTCTGCCTGGGAAAAACCTCGACTCACCGCAGCGGGCACATCATCAGCAAACGGCAAGTCGCCAAGACTCATCACTNAGCGCCACCACTCGGTTCTGGTACTACATGCAGTGTCTGAGTGGGAAAGGCAATTTCCGCGCCATGCGACTCAATAATTTTTGCCACGTTCAGCAAAATACGTTGCTTAACGCCGTGGTAGGTTTGCCAATCAACTGTCTTTGTAAAGGCGTAAATGAAAAAGTCCACCGACGAAGGCCCAAACGTTACGAAATTGACCATTAAAATCTGCTTTTGATCAATTTCATCGCTTGCTTCCAACAGCTCGCGCACGGCCTGAACGATTACTTCCATNGATCCGATATCGTCATAACGCAGCCCTATCGTCTCGTAAATGCGCCGGTTATACATACGCGATGGATTTTCCACCGCGAGGCTCGAGAAGATTGAATTAGGCAAATAAAGCGGTCGTTTATCGAAAGTACGTATACGTGTTAACCGCCAACCGATGTCCTCTACGGTGCCCTCAATATCTCGGTCTGGTGAGCGTACCCAATCCCCTACTGAGAACGGGCGATCTAGGAAAATCATCAAGGCGCCAAANAAATTTGCAAGCAAATCACGGGCAGCAAANCCAATAGCAATACCGCCGATGCCACCAAAGGCCAACACCCCAGAAACAGAAACACCAAACGCCTGCAACACGAGCAAAGTACCGGTAATGGCCACCGTGGCCCGCAACAGCTTGCCGACCGCAGAAGCAGTGGTTCGGTCAAGCGAGTTATCTTCCGTGTGATTTGCTAGGTAGTGCTGTTCAATCATCCGAATGAACCGCAGCGCAAACCACACTAATAGCCACACCACAGCGACATCACGCATACTGTCGATGTATTGAAAGATCTCGGCCTGAGCATCTCCCCCCACCACTTCAGCAGCGAGACTAATACCAAGCGCCCAAACCGCGATACCCGCAGGGCGACGCCCCGCTTCAACCAACGCATCATCCCAATAGTTATTACTCTTTTGCGCCTGTCGAGCTAAGCGATCGAGGGATACTTTGAGCATGAGGCGAAGGCCAGCCGTAAGTAAGATGATTAGAAAGGCCTCGGCAATCCAGCCGTGAGCGGCAAAATAATCGAATATTGTTTGCATGCAAAAATCCGTTGGCTTAATTGCTGACTATGCCCCTAGGCGAAGAGCAGCCACCATAGTAGCGCGTACGCGCGGCGAATCCAGCATCCCCCGACACGGAACTGAATCGAGTTCTAGCAAATTGGCACTGGTCAGCCACCCTAACCTATGTATATACTGCCAGCACTGTATGTTTAACCAGGTTCTGTTATGGCCAATGTTAGCCCAATGATCACTTCCGCCGCGCTTACCGCACGGCAAACTCAGGTGCTGGAACTGATTCGTCAGTACATTGTCGATACCGGCTATCCACCAACTCGGGCTGATATCGCGAAAGAGCTTGGCTTTAAGTCTGCAAATGCTGCAGAAGAGCACCTCAAAGCGCTAGCCCGTAAAGGCGCGATAGAAATGATTCCAGGAACATCGCGCGGCATACGCCTNCCCGACTTGNTGGATCCGGGCCTGCCAGTNGTAGGTCGAGTGGCAGCCGGCGACCCAATCTTGGCNGAAGAAAACATTGAAGACCGTATCGACTTGCCAGCGAGCTTTTTTCAGCCNCATGCTGANTATCTNCTGCGCGTGCGTGGTGACAGCATGATGAACGCGGGCATATTCGACGGCGACCTACTGGCCGTGCACAAAACTGAAGTAGCAACCCATGGACAAATCGTGGTTGCACGAATAGACCAAGANGTCACAGTAAAGCGCTTTCAACGCACGAAACGCCGCAACCAAGTGATGCTGCTTCCCGAAAACGACGCCTACCAGCCAATTGAAGTAGATTTAGCGACGCAAAACTTTGCGATTGAGGGCTTGTCGGTTGGCGTTATCCGCCAACACCTCTAACGCGCTAACCNCGCGGTTAAGCGNCTACTTTTTAGGCCGACGTTTTCGTCTTCTTCGCGGCTTTGAGCTCTTCTACCCAACTACCGTTCTGATAATAGGCTTTCCACCCGGTCGCCTTGCCCTCAATTTCGGACTGCACATACTGCTCTTTGGTCTTACGGCTGTAGCGAATGATCGCCGGGTTACCGTCAGGATCCCGCTCGGGAGCTTCCACTAGATACTGGAACTTTGGATCAAGCTCATTCGCATGAGGCTTAATCTCGATCACCTTCGGCGCACGCGTTTCGCGATGCTTCGGGAACTGACTGGCGGCTAAGAAAATCCCTGAAGCGCCATCACGCAACAGGTAATGGTCTGGTACTTTCTCACACTCCAGCTCGGGCATGGGCACAGGATCGGCTTTCGGCGGCGCCGGCTCACCGCTGCGCAATAACTTACGGGTATTTTTACATTCCGTGCAGCCAAAATACTTACCAAACCGCCCAGACTTGAGCTGCATTTCCGCACCGCACTTATCACAGTCTAGTACCGGACCGTCATAGCCTTTGATTTTAAATTGACCACGCTCGATTGAGTAACCATCACAATCTGGGCCATTGCCACAAATATGCAGCTTGCGTTGTTCGTCGAGGAGATGACTGAGCATTGGCGTTTGGCATTTGGGGCACTTTTTCATGCGCCGAAGTAATTTTGATTCGCCCTCTTCGTCCTCATCCACGTCTACGGCTTCTTCGCCTGGAATGAGGTTCATAGTCGTTGTGCAGCGCTCTTTCGGCTTTAGGCTATATCCGGAGCAACCCAAGAACACACCCGTGGAGCCATTACGGATTTGCATATGCCGACCACAAGTTGGGCATTCAATATCGGTATCTGTTGGCGCGTTGAGCCGCATACCACCCTCAAGGGCTTGGGCCTGATCGAGCTTAGAACTAAAATCCGAGTAAAAGTTATCAAGCACCTGATTCCACATCGCTTTACCGTGAGCAACTTTGTCGAGCTCTTCTTCCATACCCGCNGTAAAGCCGTAATCCATCAGGTTAGTGAAGTTTTCTGATAATCGGTCCGTTACCAATTCGCCTATCTTCTCGGCATAAAAGCGGCGGTTATTGAGACTGACGTAGCCACGATCCTGAATCGTGGAAATAATGCTCGCGTAGGTGGAGGGGCGGCCTATGCCAAGTTTTTCCAATTCTTTAACTAGACTGGCCTCGCCAAAGCGCGGCGTTGGNTTGGTGAAATGNTGAACGGGCTCCAGCCCATTTAAGTTCAGAACTTGGCCAGGCTGCAAATCTGGCAGCGGCGTATCCTCTTCCTTACGCGATAACGGCGGCAACACTCGTGTGAACCCGTCGAATTTCAATATACGACCGCGAATCCGCAGCTCGAAGTCTGCTGCCTGAGCTTTGATAGANGTGCTCAGATATTCCGCATCGGTCATCTGGCATGCNATGAATTGGTTGCGAATGAGATCGTAGAGGCGCACTGCATCNGCATCCACGCCGTTCAATTGTTCCGGGCGAACATTTACATCAGAGGGTCTAATTGCCTCGTGAGCCTCTTGGGCGTCGTCCTTGGCCGTATAGGTGCGTTTTTGTTCTGGCAAGTACGCTGCGCCGAATTCACTTAACACATGATCACGGCATGCCTCGACCGCTTCCGCACTGAGATTGGTCGAGTCCGTCCGCATATAGGTGATGTAACCTGCCTCGTACAAACGCTGGGCCATGGTCATAGTTTTCTTAACAGAGAAACTCAGACGAGTGCTGGCTGACTGCTGCAAAGTTGACGTTATAAAAGGTGCATTAGGTTTTGTACGAGTAGGACGATCCTCGCGTTGGCTGACCGAAAACTCGGCGCCTTGCAGCACGGCTATCGCCGCATCAGTAACCTCCTTATTCTGGGGCCGAAATGCTTCCCCAGCCTGGCGACTGACCTGAAATCGAACAGGTAAAGAATCGCCATCGCGGAGTAAATCCGCAAACAAATCCCAATACTCCTCGGGCACAAAGGCGCGAATTTCACGCTCTCGCTCGACAATAAGTTTTACCGCTACGCTCTGCACGCGACCGGCAGATAATCCTCGCGCCACCTTAGACCAAAGCAGCGGCGAAAGTTCAAAACCCACCACTCGGTCAAGAAAGCGCCGTGCCTGCTGGGCATGGACGCGATCCATATCCAACTCACCCGGATCAACAAAGGCTTCCTTGATCGCCTTCTGAGTGATTTCGTTGAATACCACACGACGGTAACGACTTTCATCGCCGCCTATGGCCTCTCGCAGNTGCCAGGCAATAGCCTCACCTTCACGATCAAGGTCCGTAGCTAGATAAACGGTGGGTGCGTTCTTCGCTAGGCGCCGCAGTTCGTCCACGACTTTCTCTTTGCCAGGCAAAATTTCGTACTCAGCAGACCAGGATTTATCGGGGTTGACGCCCATACGCCGAACAAGCTGCTCGCGCGCCCGCTTCTTTTTATAAGCAGCGCGCTCCTCTTGCGGCAGGGCCTTGGTCTTTTGCGCTTCCTTCGCCCTTGCTTTTGGGTCAACTGCACGGGCGCCCGTAGGCAGATCGCGAATATGTCCGACACTGGACTTCACAATATAGTCGCTACCCAAATACTTATTAATGGTCTTCGCTTTTGCCGGCGATTCGACGATGACCAATGATCTAGCCATAGAGCTCCAAGAAAATAACAATTTGTACAAACAAAACGTGGTATGGACGTCCATTACACCCGGAAAATCCAAGCCACACAGATCACAACGCGCGATTTATAGGCCTAGGAGATCACCGCTGTCAAGAAATCCCTCCGATTCCTAACAAACTTGTCTAAGTCAACAGCGCCANTGAACATGTGCGCAGAGCCTTGGAGGGAAGCGTTTATGAGGGCGCGTTGTCGCGCTCGCCATAGGTCTGGACGATTGCCGACGCCAGACTTTGCAGGCGCTCACGTAAGTCTTCTATTAGGCTTTTGCCAACCGCAAGGCGACCTTTTTCATCAGCGCTTCTGGGCACCGCCGCCTGTTCATGCCAATAGATGCTGACCGAGCGCCCTTCAATACCTAATGCTAAAACTGCGTCCGGCAAACTCCGCACACACTCGAATAAGCCATGTTGAAGCTCTGGGTGTTGTGCAATTTCAAGCAGCCCAGCGTGGTCTGCAGTACGCCGCTCACCTGACTTAGCAACGCCCCAACCCGGCATAGTCTCCTGCACAGACACTGTGGCAGATTCCGGCAAGCGCCGTAACACGATGTCCAGTGGTGCGTGTATTGNTTCTCTTANCAGCCACTGATAGCGCATACATTCAACCGACGGATCACGCTGCTGTCCTGAAGCACTGACACGTTCCGCTGCAGTCGGGTCTAACTTACCTAGTCTCTGCAGTTGCATAGAAAATCCCAATTGCCGCGCATGCTGGCGCAGGCCTGCAAGAAAGCGATCTTGCGCACTCGGCAACAGATAGAAAATAGGACCNACCGCTAGGGCTAGTACTGCCAGAATAATTAACCAAACCATCCATCTACTCCTACTTGTTAGCCTTAGACGGACATTGTATCTTCCGCCCAATAGCGATCAGCACGCAAGGCTTGCACTATGTCTGAGTACAAAAAAATTATGCTNGCAGTAGATCTGACTGAGGAATCTCTTNAAGTCGCAGAACGCGCCACTCAACTGGTGANCGCTTTTGGCGCCGAGCTTCACGTGGTGCATGTCATCGAGCCATTGGGCCTTGCCTACGGAGGTGATGTACCCATGGATCTATCGACAGTGCAGGACCAGATCCAGGATCAGGCCGCTGCATACCTGCAAGAGTTTTCAGCCGCCTTAGATGTTCCCGAAAGCCACCAACACCTTATTTTTGGTCGGCCGGAGAGCGAGATTCAGCGCACCGCTGAGGAAGCAGGGGCAGATATTATTGTCGTGGGCAGCCACGGAAGGCATGGCTTAGCACTGCTACTGGGCTCTACAGCCAATGGCGTTCTCCATGGTGCAAGTTGCGACGTTTTGGCCGTGCGCGTCGGCCATGATGACAGCGAATCCACCTAAACCCGCCGGTTAACTGAATTTTTAATGGTATTACTCGCCGGGAAGACTCGTTCACTAATTTATCGGCTGCCGGCAGCGGCGTTACTCCGCTCGAGTTTACTGTTACTTTTATTGGTCGGCCTAGCCCCCTTAACCCATGCCGTAACAACAGGGGACGACGAATCGAGCCTATTCGAGCAGCGCGCGCTGTATCAACAAGCCTTGGACGATTTGCGCCGCGGTGCGATCAGCAAATTCAGAGCAAAAGTCAAACGTCTAGAGAACTATCCGTTGCGCCCGTACTTGGATTACCACCGCGTTAACGGTCGGCTAAACCGCGCGTCAGCCAAAGAAATAAGAAGCTTTATGGACGAACACAGCGATCTCGCCCCCAGCGACATCATGTTTCGCCGTTGGTTAAAGAAGCTTGGCCAAAAGCGCCATTGGACGACGCTACTGCAAAATTTCTCTGACGCCGACTACCAGCGCAGCCGCGACGATGAACTGCGCTGCTATTACGTCCGTGCGCTCTATGGGCGGGAACAGCGCAAAAAAGCCCTGGATTGGACCACCGATCTTTGGCTGAGCCCAAAATCCCAACCAAAAGCCTGTGACCCTATCTTCGATGTCTGGCGCACGACTCCACGATTTACTGAAGAAATAGCATGGCAACGTTTCGATGCCGCAATAAAAAACAACCAGCGCAAACTTTCTCGCTATTTGCTCAGATTTTTTACCGGCAGCAACAAACGCACTGCAGAGGCCTACTATCAGGTGCACACGCAACCCAAACGTGTGGCCAAGCGCAGCCGTTTCGCTCGGGACAACGCCCAGAATAGAAGCATCATTCAGCACGGACTTATGCGCCTGAGCAGAAACGGCGCCGAGGACGCGGCAAAGGCCTGGGCGCGCTACGCAGAGACCCATTCATTTAGTCCGGTGCAGCGCTCAATCATCGCAGAGCATATTCAAGTCGGATTAGCACGAGGCGGCGCTTTTCCGGGAGCGGCTGAGCGCGCGCAGTTCACATCTTCTTTTGCCACTCAAGGCCTCGCCGAGGCAGCGCTGGCTCAGCAAAACTGGGAAGAACTAATGTACTGGGTAAGCCACCTACCGAGCGGCGAGCAGAACACCCAACGCTGGCAATATTGGTGGGCACGGGCGCTGCAGCAAGCAGCTTCCTCACAACCATCCGATATCGATACACCCAACCCGCAGCAGATGCTGCGGCAACTTGCCGAACAAAGACATTACTATGGCTTCATGGCCGCACTGGCTTTGGATATGCCAGTGCAAAAACTGCAGGCCGGCACTCCGAAACCGGCGGCATTTGACCTCTCAAGTAACGCCAGTGCGCAGCGTGCAATCGAACTATTCGCTGTTGGCGAAGATCTCAACGGGCGCCGGGAGTGGTATCGAGCGCTCGACACAGTCAGTAATGATGAGAAACGAAAATTAGGCCATCTGGCCCGGGACATAGGCAATCTGTCACTAGCTATACGCAGC
This sequence comes from Gammaproteobacteria bacterium, assembly GCA_002704325.1. GTDB lineage: Bacteria > Pseudomonadota > Gammaproteobacteria > Pseudomonadales > Azotimanducaceae > UBA4421. The sequence continues at coordinate 10,127 of PAFJ01000063.1, forward strand.
GCCAATCTGGCCGAGGCCATGGACGACTTAGCTCTGCGTTTTCCCTTGACCTTTAACTCCGATTTCGACTCAGCCGCGCACAAACAAGACGTTGCGCCTGGACTGTTGCGCGCCGTGGCGCGACAAGAGTCGGCGTATCAGCCGGCAGCAAAATCACGCGTCGGCGCCAGTGGACTCATGCAACTGATGCCCGCCACCGCAAAGTTAGTCGCAAAGCGGGCTCGGCTACCCAGCAATTTTGCCACCCAGCTGAATAACCCGAAGATTAATATCCAACTGGGCAGCTATCATCTGGCATGGTTAATTGATCGCTTCGAAGGTCAGCGACCATTGGCCATCGCGGCATATAACGCCGGTGAGCATAGAGTCGATCGCTGGATAAAACGTAATGACGGCATGCCCATGGATGTATGGATAGAAACCATACCGTTTAGTGAAACCCGTAACTATGTGAAAAACGTGCTTGCTTTCACCTATGTCTACAACCAATTGCTCAACACTCCAGAAAATATCTTAAGCTCAGGAGAACGTAGCGTCGGTCAGAGTTCATAATGATCGACATCTGTGTAAACCTGCAGAACTCGCAGTTCGGCNACGANCGATCAGAGCTTCTAGAACGCTCAGCCCAAGCGGGAATCACTGGNNTATTAGCCTGCGCTACTGATCTGGATATGGTTTCGGCAAATCAGGTGCTGTGTGAATACGCTGAGAACGAAAAAAACTGGCCGCAATTACTGACCACAGCTGGCGTTCATCCTCACGACGCCCAANTTTGGAAAGACCGTGACAGCGAGCGACTGCGCGAACTCAGCCAACACCGCTTAGTGGCGGCAATCGGCGAATGCGGTCTGGATTTCAATCGCAACTTTTCCGAGCCGGCAGCCCAAAGACGCGCGTTTCAGGCGCAGATCGAGGTCGCCAGCGAAACAACACTGCCGCTATTCGTTCACGATAGGGACAGCCAAGGCGAGGTTTTGCATTGGCTTACCCAACCTATCCGGCCACCGAGCATTATCGTGCATTGCTTTACTGGCAGTGCTGATGAGCTCGACAACTATTTAAAAGCTGACTGTTATATTGGCATCACCGGCTGGCTNTGTGACGAGGCGCGCGGAGGCGCACTCCGAGAACTAGTCCCCTTAATACCCGATAATCGCATAATGATTGAAACCGATGGGCCATTTTTGCGACCACATAATGCCCCGGAAAATGCCCNGNTGTTCCCAGACACACTCGCCGCGCTCAAGAAATACCGACGTCGAAACGAGCCGGCCTTACTGCCATTTGTACTAAACCGGCTTGCCGAGCTACGCCGGCAAAGCCCCCAAGAATTAGCGCAGCGGTGTTCCGCGAACGCGCAACGCCTATTTGGCTTCGATATGGACGATTAAATCGACAGGTCGTGCAAATTGTAATCTCGAATCACCCGCTCCCAATTCTCTTTTGAGTGCGCTAATTCTGCTTCTCGGCCCAGCATAGGCAGGTATTGATACCTCGATTCATCTGGATAGAACTGCTGCCGCGCATCGATCGCTACCGCNACGACCTGNGANCGGCGGTCAATACGCTGTGCGTCATAGACTTCGTCATTCGACTGGCTTAAAGCGCCACGAGCGCCAAGAACAGAAGTCCGCCGATGAAACCCGAAGGTCAGCGATACGCGCATATCTTCTGACGTATTGGCAAATGAACCATGTAACGCTTGCCGATTAACGATGGTCACATCCCCTGCTGCGGCAAATAGCGGCACAGCGTCCGGCAAAAATTCAGACCCAGCGTTGTCGGCCACCCTCTGTTTTATGTCCAACTTACCTGCCCTATGGGTGCCCGGCACTACCCATAAACAGCTCTGCGCCGATGTATCGTAGAGCTGAACCTGAAAGTTAAAGCCGTGAATACCCTGATCCCACTCTGGCGAATCCCAATGCGTAACGCCATCTTGGTGCCACGACACTGAACCGCCTAATCCGGGTTGCTTGACAAAAATCGCATCGTTGTAGGGGACAAAGTCGTCGCCATTGATAGATGCTGCGATTTTCAACAAGTCAGGATGCCCGTAAAGGCGGAGGCCAGAATCCATGATTTGGCACATCCCCGACATCAAGAACACTACTTTTTTCGGCGCACTCGACGCCGATTCAGGCTGCGTCATTTTTGTCGGATGCCGGCCATTGAGCTTATCCGTACCTCCCCACGGGTCTGTTAGCGGTGGTATCAGGGAGTAAATCGGGCGCGCAAATTCTTGACCAAAAGCAGGTTTACCCTGAGCGTCTTCCAACGCGCCATTGTCCACCGGCGCCCGCGCCAAGAGACTTTCGATTTCTGTTTGCAGCAACTTTATCTCAGNTGGATCAATAACATTTTCAAAGACATAAAAACCCGTTCGCCAATAGGCATCTATGATCTCTTCATGCAGACCACCGTCCTGGTCAAATTTTAGTGGGCCGCGGTTACCCAAGGCCAAGGCACGATCCACACCCTCACGAACGAAGCCCTGCTGGGCCAATTGATAATCTGTAGCGTTCACAATATCCCCTCTGAAACCCGCCCCAACATCAGCACGTGGCATTATTCTGGAGCCATTGCCCCAGCATCTCAGCATCAAATGGCGCGTCAAGCTCTTTGTCACCAACGGCTATTACCGGAATCCGGTGGCCGAATTCGATCATTAATTTATCGTCCGTCGCGATATCCAATGTCTTTAAAGTTCTACCCCTGCTCTCCGGCAAAGACAACAACAAATCAATTGCCGCATCACATAAGCTGCAATGTTCAGTTGTATAGAGAATTATTTCCTGCATCTGCCGCTAATTGCCCCGAACAAGAGTGTATTTGCCTCTAACAGCCTGAGTTTAATGTCAGTTACCCAGTCTGCACGCTATTATTCAAGGATGAAACTTACCCGACGCCTCGGCGAAACCCAAGTCGCTAGCCAATACCCGCTGCCAGTCCACGGATCGGCAGAGTGGTGTGCCCTGGAGTCAGGACTATGGCAATCGCACATAGATCTTGGTGATCTACCGCCAGATCACATTATTGTTCCGAGCTTCGCACTTGTCGGCACCGAGTATAAGTACCAATTCATGCTCCAACACGCTGGCGGCAACAACATCCTGCGCCCTCTCCCTGCTGGCAGCGATGCGGCATTATTTACCGACCATAAACAGCACGGTCCAGCCCTCAAGGACCAGATTGATTGTTGGCACTCGCAAAACTCGGTAACAGCGGCAAGGCTGATTCTTCGTGTCGCCTGCGACGCGCGGCCGAGTGACTATCTTTACGTCGTGTCTGCAAGGCCTATAGAACTCGATTGCTCGGTTGCACCAACGCGCTCGGCTCGATTGGAGCAGCCCCCCGCCATCAGCCAAATGACCGCAGCCAAAGATATTCGGCATCGAATTTGTTCACCCACCGCCCTTGCGATGGCCATGGCTTATCNGCAGANACTGAGCACACCGAGGGCNCACGCNAAACTTTGGACTGAACTGATNAAAGGCTGTTACGACCCGGTCACTAAAGCATACGGNATGTGGCCCCAAGCCATTTATCAGGCCAGTCAGCTACAGTGCTTCGCNGCGGTGGAGTGCAGTGCAGATTGGTCAAACGTTGAAATGGCATTGCTACAAAAAACACCCGTGATATGCAGCATTCGGTTTGAACGCGGCGAGCTCAATACGGCACCACTCGAACGCACCGGCGGTCATCTGCTATTGGTATATGGCCTAAGCGATGACAAAGTCCTGGTTATGGACCCTGCTGCTGCAGATACCCTGAGCGTTGCGCGCGCGTACGACCGCGAACAGTTCTCCACAGCCTGGTTGAAGCGCCGCGGCGCGGCTTATTTTTTCGCCCAAACCAACGCCGCCGGCAGAACCCTATGATGGCAACTTATACTCCAACAGTACCCCGCTCACCCCAACTGTATTGACCAATTCATGCGCCAGACCTCTCGTTACCTGTTACTCACCCTTAGCTTTGCGCTAATCACTTACGGATTGTTAGCATGGCAAACGATCAATTTTTCGCTTAGGACGTTGATGCATTTCGACGCGGCTGAATTTCATCCAGTTTTTATTCTGGCGCTTGGCTTTGGGCTGCTTACTCCAACCCTGACAGAGTTCATAGAGGCCCAAAGCCTTAGCTCTCAGAATGAGAACCGTAGTGACAATAGCTAGCGCCATCTATCTTCGACGGGTGACCCATAATGACGAGGTGGAATTTCTTGCACTCATGCAAGCCAGCGAGCAATTACACCGACCTTGGATACAAGCCCCAACCACAACGGCTCTATTCAAATACTANCTACAAAGGATTCGTCGCAACGATCACGAGGGTTTCGCCATCTGCCGAGAGGCTGACGGCAACATCGTTGGTGTAATAAACGTCAATAACATAGTTCGCGGCTCTTTTCTCAGCGCATCACTCGGTTACTATGTGGGTGCAGCCTTCCAAGGCCAAGGCTACATGCAAGCTGGATTGACTCGATTGATCGCTTACGCCTTCAGCACTATGGGCCTGCATAGATTAGAGGCCAACATCCAACCTGATAATCTTCGTTCACAAGAGCTGGTCCGCCGCTGTGGCTTCGTATATGAAGGTTTATCGAAAAATTTTTTGTTTCTCGATGGCGCTTGGCGGGATCATCAGCGCTGGTGCATTGTTGACTCGAGGACCCACTTACGACCTTAATACCCTATGAACGAGTTGACTCAAACTGCCGAAAAAAAACCTTTAAACGTCGCTGTACTGGCTGGAGGAGAATCCACAGAAGCTGATGTCTCACGGCGTTCCGCAGCCGAGGTTCACAAAGCACTCAACGCGTATGGGCATAACAGCAGCGTCATAGAACTCGACCGTCACTGTGCCGCTTCGTTACTCAAATTACAGCCAGAGGTGGTATTCCCAGCATTGCATGGCTCCCCTGGTGAAGATGGCACGGTCCAGGGACTACTAGAAATGCTCGGCCTACCCTATGTGGGTAGCGGCGTACGCGGCAGCGCCCTAGCTATGGACAAAGCCGTAGCGAAGTCTGTATTTCGATCTCACAACTTGCCCGTGAGCATGGATCGGATCGTCTCAAGCAACGCGGATCTAGGATCCGTTATTGCACAGATTGAGGAAAATTTTGGCAGCCAAGTCGCAATCAAACCACTGAGCGCAGGCTCTGCTCTTGGAGTGCAATTGTTGCCCACCGGAGGCGATTTATATGCAGCGTTATGCGACAGCCTGCAATTCGGTGATTGCCTCGTCGAGCCCTTCATTGCGGGGAAAGAAATAACCGTGGGGGTGCTGCATACGCCTCAAAAACTGCAGGCCCATCCTGTCATTGAAATACGTACGGCGGCAGACCAATGGTATGACTACGAAAATCGCTATACCCCGGGCCAAAGCGAGCACATCGTTCCTGCAGATCTTGCCCCGAGCGTGACTGCTGAACTGCAACACATTGCGGTAACAGCTCATGTCGCTTTAGGACTAAGAGATTTATCCCGTGCCGACTTCATCCTCGATAAAGACAACAATATAACCCTGCTGGAGGTTAATACCCTCCCTGGAATGACGCCAACCAGCCTTTATCCCGATGGTGCTGCCGCCCTTGGCCTTGATTTTGACGCGCTCATAGACCTGTTAGTGCGTACTGCGCTTACACGCAGCACGATCTAACCGACTATCCAATTCGATAGTTTTTTTCAGGTACTCGCTCAGAGATCGTAGCCGCGCTCATTATGCGAAACCAAATCCAAGCCTTCTTGCTCTTGCTCTTCGTCAACCCGATTGCCAACCATTACATCGGTAAATTTTAGAATTCCCCACGTCACCGCGCCGGTGTACAAGACTGTCGCCGCTACGCCGATGGCCTGCGTACCAACCTGCGAAGCAATAGAGATATCTTCTTGGCCACTGAATGCGCCAAGCGCATTACTTGCAAAAACCCCTGTGAGCAGCGTACCGAGAATGCCGCCCACACCGTGTACCGGAAATACATCCAGCGAATCGTCAATCTTAAGCCTTTGTTTGATGTAAATAGTTGCAAGGAAACAGATCACACCGGCACTGATACCGATGACCAAGGCGCCACCGGGACCCACAAAACCCGATGCTGGCGTTATTGTGCCCAGACCCGCAACCATTCCAGTAACAATGCCTAGAGCCGACGCTTTACCAAAACGAATCCGCTCCATAATCATCCAAGTAAAGGCACCTGCAGCGGCTGAGATGTGTGTTACTAACATCGCCATACCTGCGTCACCGTTGGCCGCCAACGCGCTACCGCCGTTGAAGCCAAACCAACCCACCCACAGCATACCCGCGCCCATAACCGTCAGCGTCATATTGTGAGGCGGCATCGCTTGCTGAGGGAACCCTCGGCGATTACCCAATACCACTGCGGCAACTAAAGCCGCCACACCAGCAGTAATGTGCACGACAGTACCACCAGCAAAATCCATAACACCTAAGTCAGACAGCCAACCACCTCCCCAGACCCAGTGGCAAATCGGCGCATACACTAAAATCAACCAAGCCGAGCAGAACAGCAGTACCGCGGAAAAACGCATACGCTCGGCAAAGCCCCCCACGATCAACGCTGGCGTGATGATTGCGAAGGTCATTTGAAATAGCGCAAACACGCTCTCTGGAATTGTTCCAGATGCCGAACCCTCGCCAATGCTGGCCAGAAGGACATTATCCATCCCGCCGATGAATGCGTTCATAGAACCGCCATCACCAAAGGCGAGGGAGTAACCGATGACCATCCAAAGAATCGACATGAGGCAGGCGATCGCGAAGCATTGCATGAGTACGCTCAATACGTTTTTGCTCCGCACTAAACCACCGTAAAACAGTGACAATCCGGGTAACGTCATTAACAGCACAAGGGCCGTCGCGGTCATAATCCAAGCGGTATCTGCACCGCTGATGCCGTCATCAGCAAATGCGGAGCCGGCACAAAGCATAAGCGCGATGGTTAGTAGTCCTTTCATCACTATCTCTCAAGGTGGTGGAAGGCTACATTTAACCCGATCGCCCTTATTTGCGCCACATTAGAGTGCAAATTTTAAGAAAAATATTTGCTTTGGTGCATCAAGCGATATTTTGCGCGAGAGAGCGCACCAAATTAGGGCCTTTAAAAATAAAAGATGTGTAGATTTGTATCAAATTAGCGCCAGCATTCAACATTGCCTGAGCTTCATCCACATTGCTAATGCCCCCAACACCGATAATCGGCAGTTCCGCAGGCAAAATTCGACGAAACTTTTGGACGATGCAGCGACTGGCGCTGGTCAGCGGTGCGCCACTTAAACCACCCGCCTCATCGCTTAACCGGTGCTCGGCGACGATCCCACGGTCCAAAGTGGTGTTGGTGGCAATCAGCCCGTCTAGCTCATGAGCCACAATCTGCTCGGCAATCCGCTCAATGTCCTCATCACCTAAGTCCGGGGCTACCTTAAGCAAGAGCGGCGTAACGGCCCCACCTTGCCCCAGGCGTTGCTGCATTTCCTTAACCTCGTAAAGCAGCTTCGACAGTTCATCGCCATGCTGCAATTGACGCAGGCCAGGTGTATTGGGCGATGAAAGATTCAAAGTAAAGTAGTCGACTAGGGGGTGGAGGTGCTCCATACATAAGGTGTAGTCGCGAGCCGCCTCAGCCAACGGAGTGTCCTTGTTCTTACCGAGATTCGCGCCAATGATGGTGCCCGCAAGTTGATCGCGGCGGCGCAGCGCATCAAGACGACGCACCATGGCTAAAACGCCCTGATTATTAAAGCCCATCCGATTTATCAGCGCTTGGTGTTCGGGCAGTCTAAACAATCGCGGCCGCGGATTGCCCGGTTGCGCTCGCGGAGTCACAGTGCCGACTTCAACAAAACCAAAACCGAGTCGTGCTAGCCCAGCCACAGCTATTGCGTCCTTGTCCAACCCTGCGGCAAGGCCTATCGGATTGGCAAATTCACAGCCAAATAAGGTCCTTTTGCCACACGTATACGGTTGCGCACGCCAAGGCAGGCGGCCAAATAAACGCAACCCTGATATCGCCACCTCGTGAGCGATCTCCGGCGGCAATGCAAGTAAGAGTTTTGGGGATATTGCAAGCATGAGGGAAGTGTATTACGAGCAAAGCTCAAGGCCCAGAGTTTCGACGCTGCCGATGCTTTCCCCAATAAGACTCCAAGTCTACAATGCTGGCTTTCAACGCAACAAAAGCTCTTGTCGATGAACACCCTTGATACACAGTCACCTCATGCCGCTTTCGTCGCAGCGACCCAATGGCTGGGCGAAAAAATCATCGGGCAAGAAGCTTTGATCGAGCGTTTGATGATGGCACTTCTTTGCGGCGGGCACTTGCTGGTAGAGGGCGCACCAGGACTAGCGAAGACTCGAGCAATCAAAGAATTGTCAGAACTCATAGAAGGCGATTTCCATCGAATCCAATTTACCCCCGACCTCTTGCCGAGCGATATAACAGGCACAGAAATCTACCGCCCTGAGGATGGCAGCTTTAACTTTCAGCCCGGACCGATCTTCCACAATCTTATTCTCACTGACGAGATCAACCGCGCACCTGCCAAGGTTCAATCTGCTCTGCTTGAAGCGATGGCCGAACATCAGGTCAGCGTTGGCCGAGAGACTTTCCCGCTTCCAGAATTATTTTTAGTTATGGCGACTCAGAATCCAATAGAGCAAGAAGGCACCTACCCCCTGCCTGAGGCGCAATTAGACCGTTTTCTAATGCACCTTGTTGTCGATTATCCCAATAGGGAAGCTGAACAAAAGATTCTGCACCTAGTGCGGCAAGAATCAAAAAACACTCCGACCCAGCCGCCACGCAAACTCACCCAATTGGACCTATTCAGCGCCCGTAAAGATCTACTTAGTCTGCATATGGCAGAGCCGGTCGAGCGTTATCTGGTGGAATTGGTTATGGCCAGTCGTGCGCCCCAAGGCGAGTTGGAAAAGTGGCTCGACTACGGCAGCAGCCCACGGGGGACTATTGGTCTGGACACTTGCGCGCGAGCGCTTGCATGGCTTGATGGCCGTGATTTCGTAACGCCACAAGACATTCAAGACGTAGCCCATGACGTCCTGCGACACCGCCTAATATTGTCTTTCGAGGCTGATGCACAAGGCATCACCAGCGACCAGATAATAGACCTGCTGTTGCAAAGCATACCCGTGCCCTAACTAGACCTTGCGTAACTCTGTGCCTGCAAACCGTGCAACTTTTCAAATCACGAGCGCCTTAACCGGCGCCTACGTTGATCTGCAGCAACTGTTAGGTCTGCGCCACAGCGCTTACAAGGACCTGACCAACAACAGTAATGCTGTCGGGCACCAATCAGGCTTGAAGATATCGAAAACCAGGGGCCGCGGTGTCGATTTTGCAGAAGTCCGTCAGTATCAACCTGGCGACGATGCTCGAATGATCGATTGGCGCGTGACTGCCCGCAAAAATAAGCCACACACTAAGATATTTCGCGAAGAACGCGAGCGCCCGGTATTAATCTTTGTTGATCAAAGCCAGCAGATGTTCTTTGGTTCTCAGTTGCGCCTAAAGTCAGTCGCAGCAGCCGACATAACGGCACGCATCGCATGGCAGACGCTTGCAGCCGGGGATCGAGTTGGCGCAGTAATCGTCGACAACCATAGTCAACATCTTTTTCGACCGTATAGAAGCAGTCGCGCCGTCGGACGTCTGCTTAACCAATTGGCCATATCCAACCAATCTTTGACTCGGTACCCAGACAAATTGTCAGGTTCTCGGCAACTGGCGGGNTTACAGCAATTACAACGGNTAACCCACAATCGATTTCGNATCTTTGTTGTTAGCGACTTTGCNGGAGAGCTAGAGATGTGGCGAAATCATCTGCAGCGACTGGCACGCAACAATCAAGTCGATGTCATTCAAATATATGACCCATTAGATAAAGCACTGCCACCGACAGGGCATTACGTTGTGACCGATGGTCAACAGCGAGTCAATTTTTTCTCTGGTAATCCGCGTGTGCGAGAGAACTATGCTCAACAATTCANATACCGCCGTGATGCATTGCAAGACATGTGTCGCCATCCGTCGATGCATTATCGAGCCCTATCGACCCACAGCGATACGCTTGCATGGGATCTCTAGCTGATGCAAGACAACCCACTACAACAACTCCGCGACGTCCACGCGCCCTTGGCGCCGGAGTGGTGGCCGCCAGCACCAGGGTGGTGGTTATTGTCGCTTGCCGCGGNCATGGCAGTACTTTGGTTTNTCAGGCTGCTTTGGCAAGCNCATACNGCCCGCCGNCCCATCCGCAGCGCCAAAGCCATGATTAGAGCCCTAAGACACAGCCATGATCAGGGACGAATCGACACCCTGCAATATATCCATAAAAGCAACGAAATTCTCAAACGACTGCTGGTTAACGCCTTAGGTATCCGCCACCTCGGCGCGACATCGGATGACCAATGGCTGAACGCTTTGGACACCATCACAAAGGGCCGAGAATTTAGCGAAGGATGCGGCAAAATTCTTGGCTCTCAGCGTTTTTCCCCCAGAGCATCGGCAGAGATCGAAGCCGTGGATCAGCTTATTCAGAAATTGCTAGCACGCGTGCATCCAACACGCACCCCCCTCCAGCTTAACGAGAACTCAAATGATTGAGTGGCTCTGGCCCTGGGTTTTCGCTATCGCTCCTGCCCCGTTGTTGGTGCGCACTTTCATGCGCCCAAACCAACGTACCGAATCGGCATTGACCGTTCCAGATTTAGTGGCGTTTTCTGCAGCGGAGGTCAACCACAGTAATGATTGGCAACGCCAACTGATGAAACTGATACTCATTTGGCTGACTTGGCTATTCCTCATCACAGCAACCGCGCGCCCCCAATGGACGGGGGATCCGGTCACATTGCCCACCTCCGGTCGCGACTTGATGCTCGCAGTGGACATCTCTGGCAGCATGGCAACCAAGGACATGCGAGTTAACGATGAGTTCTTAGATCGCCTAACTATTGTTAAAGCGGTGGTCGGCCAATTCGCCCAGGCCCGCGTTGGCGACCGCGTTGGACTCATATTGTTTGGAACCAACGCTTATCTGCAGGCGCCCTTGACTTTTGATCTCAAGAGCGTGAATCGTCTTCTGGTCGAGGCCCCAGTGGGAATTGCAGGCGGCAAGACGGCAATCGGCGATGCCATCGGCCTTGCCGTAAAACGTCTACGCCAAAGACCGCACGATGAGAAGGTACTTATTTTACTCACCGACGGCGCCAATAATGTTGGCGAGGTCGAACCGCCAAAGGCAGCCGAATTGGCCGCGCGTGATGGGATTAGGATATACACAGTAGGCGTTGGCGCGGACGAAATGCGCCTGCCTAGCGTATTTCGTGCTCTGGGCAACCGCATCACTAATCCCTCTGCTGATCTTGATGAGGCTACTTTGCGCAACATCGCTGATGTCACAGGGGGCCAATATTTTCGCGCTCGAGATCCACAAACATTGATGCAGATTTATGCCAAGATCGACGAACTTGAGCCAGTTACTCAAGAGGCGGAGACCTATCGTCCGATACAGGCCCTCTACTATTGGCCAATGGCAGCCAGTCTTGGCTGTCTGATTGCGTTACTACTCATCGATATTGTACGCCGCCAACGCGAGCCGGCCCACTGAGTCATGATCGAGGAATTCCATTTCATTCGTCCAGAGTGGCTTTTAGCTGTCGTACCAATCTTAGGCCTCGCATGGTTTTGGTTTCGACGCACCCGTTCAGGCTCGGCTTGGCAAAGCGCGATCAGCAAAGAATTATTGCCCGTGCTATTGGACGTTGAAGAAACCCGATCAGGGCAATGGCTACGCGGCTTGATACTTGGCTCCCTGACCGTGGCCACGGTTGGTCTCGCAGGACCAACCTGGGAAAAGTTGCCGCAGAACGTTGAACAAAAGAGTGATGCGTTGGTCGTGCTACTGGATCTATCTCTGTCAATGTGGGCCGAAGATGTAAAGCCCTCCCGTATTGTGCGGGCGCGGCAAAAAGTTACCGACATTCTGCGGGCGCGCAAGGAGGGAATGACCGCCTTGGTGGCCTACGCCGGCGATGCCCACGCAGTAGTGCCGCTGACCGACGACGTGGCGACCATAGAGAACCTACTCGGGGCGCTAGATCCAGGCATGATGCCGGTACTTGGGAGCAATCCCGGCCACGGCTTGGAAATAGCAAAAGAGCTGCTGAGCAATGCAAACATGAGCGAAGGTCGAATCCTCGTAATAACGGATGGCATAGATAAAGTAAGCTCGGTGACCAGCCACCGAAATCGCGCTTTTCCTATTTCTATCATCGGCATAGGCACCTACGAGGGCGGCGCCATTCCTCTGGAGCCTACCAAGGAATCGCGGCGCTACCTGTTGAGCCAAGAGGGCAATCAGATTATTGCATTACTGGACGAGCGCAGGCTCACTGAAGTAGCAAACCTCAGTTACGGCAAATACTCTAAAATCAACCTTAGTGACGATGACTTTAACCNTGTATTGTCGACCCCACTACCGACGGAGGACGCATCAATCGAAGTGGAACGAGAGTTCGACACTTGGTTTGATCAAGGTCACTGGCTCGCAGTTCTTCTACTGCCCTTGTGTCTTTTAGGCTTTCGCCGTGGCGCGTTGGTCATGTTACTTTTTGCTTTCGCCACACCCAGCATGGACGCGGTCGCAGCAACAAACTCTGCCGATAATCAAACAGCCCCTGGAAGCCTGTGGGATAAATTGTGGTGGCGAGACGATCAGCGCGCTCATCAGGCCCTCACTGCTGGTGAGCCGGAAAAAGCAGCCATTTTATTCCAAGACCCCCAATGGCGGGCGGTTGCTAGCTACCGAAGCGGCGACTGGGGGCACGCGCTGCGCGGCTTTGATCAAGANCCCAGCAATACCGGCACATACAATCGCGGCACCGCCGAAGCTCGCCTTGGCAATTATCAAAAAGCNTTGGATCTATATGCAAAAGTGCTTAGCGAAACGCCAGCCCATGAAGACGCAGCCTTTAACAAAGCCCTCATTGAGCGCCTTTTACAACAGCAGCAGCAGCGGCAGGATGAAGCCAAGCAAGAAGGCAGCGACAACCAGCAAGAGCAGCAGTCAGCGAATTCNGAACAAAGTCAAAGTAACGAGGAACAACAACAATCAGACCAACAATCAGACGAGAATGCCTCAGACCCAACCGAGGAACAACGCGAATCCGAGCAAGAGTCAGACAGCGATGATTCGGAGCAACANCGGCAAGAATTGGTTAACCGCGACGAAAAACGCGAAGCGCTGGAGCAATGGCTGCGACGAGTCCCAGACGAGCCAGGCGGGCTTTTACGACGTAAATTTCAACACGAGACGAAACAGAGACTGCGCAATGGCNACTACGAACATCGCCAGGGAGAAAAGGTATGGTANGCCTNNGCAGGCAGGTNCTGCTTTTTCTGACACTGTTCGTGCCTCATGTTCATGGTGATATCAGTGCGCGCCTCTCCAGCGAGTCAATAGAGGAATTGGAGTCCGTCAGACTGGTTATTCGCGCACACAACACCCGCCGCGCTGAGTCCTTAGATCTGACCGATTTAGAGGAAAACTTCCACATCATGGGGAATAACACCAGCAGTCAATACAAGTACGTCAACGGCCGCACCCAAAGCTGGGTTGACTACCAGATAACATTACAACCGCGAAAAACTGGCGCGCTCTCCATCCCGCCTATCAGGGTCGGCAACCTCTCGACAAACCCACTAATATTAGATGTTAGGCCGCTGACACCCAGCACCCGGCGCCAGATAGACGAATTAGTGTTTTACGAGCAGCAATTTTCCAGCTCCAGCGTCTACGTTCAAAGTCAGATATCGATGCAGCGGAAGTTATTCTATTCCAATGGCGTACAACTCTACGGGGGCCAGCCCGGCGCGCCAGATATACCAAACGCTAAAGTGGTAACACTTGGAGAAAATCAAACGACCACCATCCAGCGCAACGGACGCAACTACGGTGTCGTCACGCAAAGCTACGCGATTTTTCCCGAAGCGAGCGGCAATCTAACCATTCCTGCAGTGGAAATGACCGCGAGCGTACGCGTACTCAATAGCGGTCGAGTGTCGCGCAAGGGCGTACGCATCGCCACCAAAGAAAAAACAATTACTGTTAAGCCGATACCCGANGCCTATCCAAAAACTGCACCGTGGCTGCCCGCCAAAAATGTCTCTGTGAGTCAGCGCTTCGAGCCTACTGTAAATG
>PAFJ01000064.1 GCA_002704325.1 Gammaproteobacteria bacterium
TCGGTTTGTTCAAACGCTGGATGCCCCGCGTCCTATGCTCTGTTCCAGTGCGGCGTTTTCTAACCCTCTAAGCGAGAGCCAGACCTCCCCTCACCAACCCTGTCATAAGCACCAGTCGTTTGAATTGTCGTATTATCTTGCCGCCCCTCAAGACAGCTGCGGGGTTTCAGTCCCATGCAGAGCCACCGGAAGGGACAATTCGCCATTACCCAACCCGATCACCCTTTGCCTTACAATCTCTGCAACTATGCAGCGATCTCCTCTCGGCCTGCGCGTTATTCTGGCGATACCCCGCTCCCNTATTGGTGCGATCACGCGCTGCCCCGATTGCCTNAAATTATGTCTGATCGGATGAAAGTAANGTGAAANTTGNNTNGTNAANNANTCGCTTTTTGGGNCCATTTTNGAGCTTTCATCACCCAAAAAAAATAGGGTTTGCGGCCCTTTAACCCCAGTAAATATCTGATAAATAGNAACTTTTAGAATTAATGGGAATTTCACGTAGGCTATTAACACCTGAAGACTCGCAAAAAGATATTGCGAATAATTCTCATTGAAATGAAGCGGGACTAGAAATTCGTTTTCAAATAGAGGATCGTCGAGGCAGGGAGAGAACGAGATATGGACCTATACGATGCAATGAGCACCCTGCGTGCGGTGCGAAGACTGCGACCGGACCCAATTGCTGAGGACGTGCTACAGCGTATCTTCAGCGCCGCGACCTGGGCGCCAACCGGCGGCAATACCCAACCGTGGCGGTTGATCGCGGTAACAACGCCGGAGAAAAAACAAGCGCTTCAGGATCTGTACAAGCCGCACTGGGACGCCTATGTCCCAGGCTACGAGGCGCGGTTAGAGAGCATGCCAGAGGATGCCAAGCCGAGCAGCATAAAAGCACTGGATGCAGGCAATTATCTGGCGGCTCACATGTTTGAAGCGCCTTTGATCGCCATATTTTGTTTTAACCCCAAGTTAATGACGATTACCGACAGCGAGCTTGAGCGGCCAAGCGTGGTCGGCGGTGGATCGGTCTACCCAGCGGTACAGAATTTCTTGCTCGCCTGCCGCAACGAGGGTCTAGGATGCGTACTTACCACGCTCTTGTGCTACGAGGAGGATGCAGTGAAAGCGCTATTAAACCTGCCCGAAGATTGGCATACCTGCGCCCATATCCCGGTAGGCTATCCGGTACTGGGAGGGCACGGCAAAATCCGCCGCCGCCCCGTGGACAAAATGATTAGATTTAACGAATGGTAGAACGCGCTCTAAGCCTATAAGTTTAGAAGTAGCACGCTGAAGGTGAGCGATGACGACAGAATCAAACAGAGAAGGTCAAAGCGGATATATTCAGGCACCAGAATTAGACGGTCCTGTAACGCTCGATGTTCCGTCGCCCACAACAGATTTGAAGCAGGCTCTTAACGACCTTAATAGTCACGGCTGCTGCATTTTACGCGACGCATTGAACAGCAAAACCGTCGAAGCATTAAAACANCAATTAGACCAACAATACGCAGCCGAGCAGCGCCTAGGAGAACTTTGCCCTGATCGCGGCGGCAGTAATAAACAAGTGCTGCCGAATATGGTGAACAAAGGTCAGCATTATCTAGATCTGGTGGAAGATGCTAATACCGATGCCGTAGCCAGCTATCTACTGGGAAAACATTGGTTGCTCTCAAGTCTGACCGCCCATTTGTTCGTTGGTCCCACGACCACAACGGAACTTATTCATCGAGATCAAGGCCAAATACCCGCCTCGATCGAATTCCCTGCCCTGTGTAATTTGTTTTACCTATTAGATGACTTCACGCCGCAACGAGGCAGCACCGTGATTTTTCCGGGCAGTCACCGTTGGCCCCTGAAACATCGGGTGCATCCGCCAAAGCCGCAACTTGGGCACCAAATCAACGCACCCGCCGGCAGCCTCTTTGTATTCGACGGTCGACTTTGGCATGGCACTGGCGTCAACCTTGAGGGACATCCACGGCGCGCAATTTCGGTCTTCTGCTGCGCGCCCTGGATACGCCAACAAGAAAACGCATGCGTATCAACAGCCCGGGACATTTTCGAACAAGCCAGCCCAAAGCTACGCGCGCGTCTGGGACTCAGAACCTACGGTACGCTTGGCAATATAAATGGCACCAGAGTCGAGCACCAAAGAGCTGCCTTTGGCAGCACAGACGTAGAGTTTCCGGAAGCTTTAATCGGCGAAAACGCCCAGCTTATTCCAGTGCCGGTGACGCGCAGGGAATAGCACGAGCGCATTTTAAGACCTGACTCAGAAGGGGGAACATGTGTCAGAAAAGAAGTCTTTAGGGACCTATCAGATGGCGTCTTACGGCGCGCCGTCATTACCCTTGTCGATGGTTGGCCTGCCGCTGGCCGTCTACCTCACCCCAGTATACGCAGACTCTGCAGGCTTTGGCCTGAGTCTTGGATTTGTCGGTTTGGTACTGGCCCTGTCGCGAGTCTTCGATGGCATCACCGATCCAGTGATCGGTTTTCTATCTGATCGCATGCGCACCCGGTGGGGCCGCCGCCGGCCTTTCATATTGATAGGCATGCCGATATTTATGCTTGGGGTTTGGTTACTGTGGATTCCGCCCATTGAATTTTCAGAAGTAACCTTGCTGGGGCTGACGTTTAATACCGGCTACCCGTATTTGCTCGGGGTGCTGGTCATTATGTATATCGGCGCCACAATTAAAGACGTTCCTTACTCTGCTTGGGGTGCTGAACTGGCGCAGGGGTATAACGAACGTACATTGATCATGAGTTGGAAGGAGGCGTTCACGGTATCTGGTTCACTCATTGGTGCAATGACACCAGCAATCATCGTATTCTGGGGATACACCAAACCCACCGATAACGTTTATTTCTTGACGATCGCCTTGGTCATCATAATGCCCATTCTGATCTTCAACATGCTCGCCGTCGTACCAGAGCATCCGGTCAAAGAAAGCGACAGCAACCGCCTGCCATTACGCGAGAGTTTCAAGTACGTTTGGGCCAACGAGCCTTATCGCAAACTGGTCATCATCTTTCTATTTTCGACGATCGGGTCGGCGATGACGAACTCGTTAAGCTTCTTTTTTGTGAAACATGTGCTACTCGCGGGCGATTTATACGGTTTCTATTTGGCGCCCTACTTTCTTTCGCAGATCATCGCGATTCCACTGTGGTTCAAACTGTCGGCCAAAGTCGGCAAACACCGCGCCACTATGGTGGCAATTTTCTGGTACGCGCTATGGTCGTGCTTTATTCCTTTGATCGCCATTGCTCCGCAAGACTGGTTTACCGCTATGGAGTTAAGCAAGCTGCTGTCATTTCTCCCTGACAGTTGGATGATGGGACTGAATGCCCAATTTGAGGGCATTCCGACCGGTAAATTCGCGCTGTTTATTGGAGTTATGTGCTTGAAGGGCAGCGCAATCGGCGCACTCAGCGCGCTGCCTTATGCTATGGCAGCCGACGTCATCGATCTCGACAGCGCTCAAACAGGTAAGCGTCAAGGTGGAGCCTATTTCAGCATATGGCTGATGACTCGGAAGCTAGCCTATGGACTAGGTTTGGTGGTCGGCACCACTGCCGCTACGATTGTTGGCTTCAATTCCCTAGCGGACCCAATCAGCAACCCTAACAGTTCTTACACGCTAATTTGGTTAGCTTGCCTGTATTCCATAGTGCCAGCAATCTTTAAGTTTATCGCAGTGCCAATGCTCTGGAACTACTCGCTAACCGAAGAAAGGCTCGCAGAAATTCAGGCAGAAATCGCCGAAAAAGAACAGGTGACACAGTCCGCGCCAGTTTAACTATTGGCGCAGGTCGGTGATTCGTTCGACCAATATTTGCTAAGCCAAGGTATTCGTGCGCCCCTGTTACTGCCATACCTATTAAATGACCCTACAAATAGTGTTGATAGCGAAATGACACGCGCCGGTCTTCGATAAAGCCATTCTCTGTATTTGCATCTTTGCCAAAATACAAAAAATACTTGGCGGATCGGACTCTTTTCGACAACACCATTTCGTAACGATTGCGGCTAATGTCATTATCCATGTCCACCCCGTCCAACTGCCCAGCACCACCGTGGTAGACGTAATAAGTGGCTGATGCGGTGACCGACGGATCAATATGATGCATCAAGGTAAACTGCATAGAGTAGAGAGGGTCTTGCTCATAGGTTTGATGGGTGAGGCGATAATCATCATTTTTGCCTGAAAACATAACGTTAGCGGTCGTCATTACGTCCCAATCTTTTGCTAAGCGTGTGTGGTAGCCCAGCTGAAAACCGCCAGCAAATCGGTTCTGGCTAAAATTTATTGCACGGTTGCTGTCATAGTCTCCAGTGGGCGCAATCACAAAAGTACCTAGAACCGCGTACCGGCCTTTCTCTTTATCCGCGAGCAACCATGTCACCAGCGCCGCGGCAGAATCAGTCAAGCTCGTTACATTGCTCTGGGTCGCCATCGAACCACCTGGCAGGGCCAAGCCTACAGCCGAATTTAAATAAAACCCGGCCAACCTGTTCTTGATAAGAAGACTGCGCGAATACTGGAAACCAAGGCTGTTGAGTTCGAGTTCAGAGCCTGTGTTCAGCGCCTTGCCCTGAAGATATTTATCGCCGACTTTCACCGAGTTCACTTCGAACCGTATTGCGCTTTTGCCCGGCGGCGGCGCAATTGCCTGACCTGGCGGAATATCTATAGCAAAACTCCACCCAGGAAACGCAGCCAAGCCCAACACAACTAACATGCGTATCAAAAAACAATTCATCGAACGCCCTCCTACCATATTGTAAGCCTAACCAACGCCTCAGTATCGCTAAAGACACTTGAATGTAGCNATTTATCTCGTCAATGGTTGACGAGGAACGAAGCATAATGCCGAGCGAGCGCTGTAAGCCCATCGGATCAAAAGCTCGACTGCGGGACACTTACACTCCTAAATCATCCATCAGAATCCCGAACAGAATAGTCATTCTGGATAAACCAATCCATCCTTGTCACTGATGCACGATCCAGGCTTTGCCGACCGAATAACCCTAAGGTTAGACTGTTGCATCAATTGTTGAGCGAGAAATTTATGGCTGTCGCCAAGCCACTGACTCCGACTATTGGGGCCGAGATAGAGGGCCTGGATCTACGCAAACCGTTAGACCCAGCTAGCCAGACATGGCTTGGCGATCAACTTGTACGATACAAAGTGATCTTCTTTCGCGATCAGGACATCAGCGCAAAGCAACACCTCGAGTTTGCCCGACAATTCGGCACACTAGAGACTCACCCGGTGAACCCCAAAGACGGTTATCCCGAATTGTTAGTACTGCACAATGATTCAAACCGTCCTCCATCTGATACAGCGATCTGGCATTCCGACGTGACCTGGCGCGCCCAACCTTCTCTGGGGTCGATACTTATCGCAAGAAAAGTGCCGGAAATTGGCGGTGACACCCTGTTTGCAGACATGGAGGCTGCGTATGACGGCTTAGACGACTCCGTCCGGGCAGCGATAGAAGGGCGCCATGCCGTGCATCGCTTCGAGCCTATGCGCCAATATTTATTGCAAAGCGGTGCGGACACCGAGCAAATGACGAAGTTCGAAAAAAAATATCCGGCTGTAACACATCCAATTGTGCGCACGCATCCTATAACAGGCCGCAAATCAATTTATGTTAACGCTCTTTTTACCGTGGGTATTGCGGGGATGGNGGATTCACAAGCACAACCATTGCTGACCAAGTTGTTTGCTACCGCGACTCGACCCGAGTATCAGTGCCGATTCCAATGGCGCCAAAACTCGATCGCTTTTTGGGACAACCGTGCCGCCCAACACTACGCCACAGCGGACTACTATCCAAACGAACGGTTAATGGAACGGGCCACAGTTGAAGGCGACACGCCCGCCTAGACACTTAGGCAACCACTGGTTTATTCAAGTAGGATCGCACACAACAGCTTTGTGCTGTTGTTAGCCGGCAAACCTTCAGGCATTAATCGCGAGCTTCTCGGTAGCGTTTTCCGCGCTCCGCCGCCAATTTATAAGCCGCTGCCGTNTCCGCTTCGACTTCCGCGCGCTGTTTTTCGCTCAGCGCTTTAAACTCTTCAACCCACCAACGTCGGGTGACTTGTGGAAACGTACCCATCCGATTCACACAGGCGTTAGCACCCCGGTCACGGCCCGCATTGTAGCCAGCAGCACCCTCTAGTGATGCCTGAGTTTTACCAAATGGAATCAGATCGCCCTCCATTTTGGGAATAAGAAAGTAAGGCATAGATACACGAGTCTCGCCTCGTGGAATAAGCGTGGTATTAACCCGATGCAGCGTTGCCGAATAGCGACCTTCGCTCAGGTGCATCAACGTGCCGCCAGTGTTAACAATTACCGAGCCCGGTATTACCGGTACGTGATAGTCCCCCTCTGCCGTGCGACATGTCACGGGCGCATCCATCCATTGGCCTTCACCCGCTACCACCTGCAGACCCGGCCGATCGTTAATCAACAACGCGATGAATGGTGGGCCATCGATGTGCGCGCCCACCGTTTTGCTATCAAACTGAGCGTAAGCCTCGCGCACACCTGCCTGAGCTTCCTCCGCAAAAACATCAAGACTGAAGTTGTGATTTAAACTTGCAGCCAAGTCTGGATCAGCAAAATCGAAGTACTTACAGAACTCCGCAGGATCTTCGCCCAAGGACTCAACAATTAACTCACCCAATGCATGGGTGAGACGGTGGTAAGTAAGATTCAATTCTTCGATCAGAGGACGAAATCCAGGTAGCGCGTCTGTCTCAGGCCAAGTGTTCGGACCCCGAAAAAGGCGTTTGTGGATTGGCTGAGAGGTGTCGTCGTAGGCACAAAGGGGCTCTTGTTCAAAACCGTACTGAAAATTTTCGATCACCTGCCCATGCCCACGATCAGCAGGCGTAGGCAGCGTATAACCGCGAAAATATGGCGTATTGGAAATATGCGCAGTCTTTTTCAAGTCCATTGGCGCATCGAAAAACCCCCGCACCTCGCGAAAGGCTCGCTGCTGAAATTCATCATCAAGCCCTGGCGCATTGGCGAGCACAAGAAAACCACATTCGGACAATGCAAATTTCAGATCTTGCAGAAATTTTTCGCGATTACTCTGCAGATCAAACCAATCCACAGTTGGGATTTCTTGCATCATGCCTTCGGTTTTTCCAGTCATTGATTGCTCCGCCGCCAGTCAAAAAAGTCACACGTCTACGNTTATCGNCGATCGCTATCCGTTAGCGACAAAATAGGCCGCAGAAAAGATCAATACGTATGCGACCGCGTAGTACCACAGAAGCTGTTTCGTAGACATTGCCTAAACTCCATTACTAAGTACCTATACCTTAACGAAGAGGAACGATCAGTGCATCATCAACATAGGCACGTACAACGGCCGTTGGATGATTGCCGGAGCGTTTACCGCTGCCCAGACTCTGCCCAACAGGACAATCTAGGAGAGAATAATCCATGCGAAAGTCAGCCCTTATCTCTGACTGCGGCGCTTATCGTTATGAGCTGCGGCGAACCTGGGACAACACCAAGCCAATAGTGCTGTGGGTAGCCCTGAATCCGAGCACAGCAGACCATATTAAGGACGACCCCACCAACCGACGAATTGCGGACTTCAGCCGACGATGGGGATACGGCGGCTATGTGTTGGCCAATCTATTCGCCTATCGCGCGATCGATCCGCAAGCCCTAAAACACGTTGCAGATCCAATAGGCCCCGAGAATGATAAACACTTGAAGAAGCTATCCCGTGCTGCAGACCATACCGTCTGCGCATGGGGTAATCACGGAACACTGCTGCAACGCGCAGCTGCAGTGCTGCCTTTGTTTGATGAGCCATTGGCACTGGGTGTAACCAAAAGAAACCAGCCGCTGCATCCGCTTTATTGCCCAGCCGACCGACAGCCAGCACCCTTTCACGATCTCAGCACAACAGCCTAACAGCCTGTGGCTCCCCTCTGCGGCAAATCATCCCGAAGGCGGAGAGGCTAGTCGGTCAGGCACGCGACTCCAACCTGGTGCATCATTCTCGCAATGGACCATTGTCGGCTGAAGGTTTGCGGGAGCATCTAAACAACCAACTGCAATGCTCGCTAAGCCCGNANCCAAANCCGCCCAANGGCGACTGCCGCCGGTTGAGCNAAAATTCTTCGCATNGGTCCTACCCGACTGCGCCGTAACGCTGTAGCTTAACGGTTGGCCCTTATTCAGAGTCCAATCAGAGCGCTGCACTACAGAAGCTGCTTACCCGTCTGTGCCGCTGTTAAGCCAAACACCAGACCCGTGAAAAACCAAAATCCATCAACTTTACCTTTAACGCTT
>PAFJ01000065.1 GCA_002704325.1 Gammaproteobacteria bacterium
CCGACTAACCAACGAAAGAGGACATTATGGAAGTTATCAATAGAGTTGCACCGAATGATGAACAGATGAAAGGATTTATGGAGCCGGGTCATGAAGGGCCGATCTATATGCTGAATTTACTGAAATTTAAGGAAAAGGCTGAATACCCCGATGGNCGCGAAACGGANCTGACGGGCGCTGANGCCTACGGNATCTACGGGNAAGANGTGGTNGGACATCTCGCTAAAGTGGGTGGTGCNCCNATGTTTTCAGCTGCGGTCGAGCGCCTTATGTTGGGTGAGGTGGANGAACTTTGGGATATGACCGCGATCGCTATGTATCCCTCGCGCAAAGCCATGCTGGAAATGATCAGCGCGCCAGANTATCAGGCCTCTGCTGTGCATAGAACGGCGGGGCTGGCGGGTCAACTTAATATCGAGCTGGTAGCGCCGACCGGTGCATGGTTTACGCAGCAGGCGTAATGCGACAGAGCTTGCCCGCTGCCTAGTGGGTGTTGGCAGACAAGACACTCTGAGGGGAGTTAACAATGCAGTGGATAACTAGAATCGGTCTAGTTTTGGTGGTGGTGATTGCCGGGGGCTGGATTTTTCGCGCAGAAATTGCGCTATTTGGCATCAACCGGATGATGGCTGCAGAGAATGAAATCGGTCCCACTCAAGAGGTCGTCTGGTCGAGCGGTGATGATGCCGAAGGCCGCAGTCTTGAGGAACGTCCGCCGAATATCGTGCTGATTTTAGCTGATGATCTGGGTTGGAATGACGTCTCGATGAATGGTCCAAACCCCACTACCCAAACGCCAAATATCGATGCGTTGGCAGCAGAGGGGATAACGTTTACTCAAGGCTATGCCGCCAATGGCACGTGTGCACCGTCCCGTGCCGCTCTAATGAGCGGGCGCTACGGCACCCGATTTGGTTTTGAATTCACACCGACGCCCACGGGCATGATGCCGATCGTAGAGTTGCTTGGTAACGCGGTGGAGCGGCCGCTGCAGCCACNTACAGTGAGTAATACCGAGCAAGCCAGTCTTAGCTACGACGAAATGGGCATGCCGCCTTCAGAAATCACCCTCGCTGAGTTACTCGCTGATCAGGGTTATCACACCGTACATATTGGTAAGTGGCACCTAGGTCGGGTCAACGGCATGGCCGCACATGAACAGGGCTTTGCAGAGAGCTTGTTGATGGCCAGTGGTTTGTATGGTCGTCGCGACGATCAGGACGTGATTCAAGCGCGCCAAAACTTTGATCCGATCGATCGTTTCCTGTGGGCGGCCCTTAACTTTGCGGCGAGCTTTAACGGCGGGCCGCGATTTGAGCCGCCAAAGTACCTGACGGATTACTACACCGATCAGGCAGTTAAAGTCATTGAGGCAAATAAAGACAGGCCGTTTTTTCTCTACTTGGCGCACTGGGCGCCGCATACACCATTGCAGGCGAGCAAAGAGGACTACGAGGCCTTATCTCACATTGAGCTTCATCGCGAGCGTGTCTACGCGGCCATGATCCGATCNCTCGATCGTGGCGTCGGTCGGGTGATGCAGGCGTTGAAGACGAATGGCATAGATGAAAATACTTTGGTGATGTTTACTTCAGACAACGGCGGCGCAGGNTACATTGGCTTGCCTGATGTGAATGAACCCTACCGAGGCTGGAAAATCACCCTCTTCGAAGGAGGTATTCGGGTGCCGTTTCTGGCCCGCTGGCCGGCGCGTTTGCCTGCTGGAGAGACATTTGACGCGCCAGTGCACCACTTCGATATGTATGCTACCGCCGCGGCAGCAGCTGGTGCTGACCTACCCACCGACCGGGTTATGGATGGCGTGGATTTGACGGCATATATCACCGGAATTGATACCTCCCAGGCACCACATGAGTACTTATTCTTTCGCAGTGGTGCCGCTCAAGCGGTTCGCGATGGGCGCTGGAAGCTGATGGTTAGCGCGCCGGAGGGACAGCCCCGCAAAGAATGGTTATTTGACCTTAGTGCTGAAGGNGAATGGCGTGATCTNNTAGCAGAACAACCGGATATCGCCGCGCGNCTGCGCGANGCATTGGCCGGGCACAATCACGAACAAGAACCTTCGCGCTGGCCATGGGTGATAACCAACGCTTACAACGTTGACCGGGACCTGTCCGAAGAAGATCAACCTGATGATGAATTCGCTTATTGGAGCAATTAAGCGGACTGAGGTTTCCGCGATGCCGTTTCGTGCGGCGTCAGCGCCGGTGAACCATTGCTTTCACTCAGTGGATCGCCGTGGCTGACCTCTGCCTCGCCTAGGCACNGGTTCCCACCTAAATTAGTAAAATATAATTAACTTGATGTTAAAAATATCTNACATATAATCGCGCCNAAACGGGCAGATTAAGTAGGTGGTCTCATGCTGGTGCGNAATGACACGTTGCGATGGTTAGGTGGTTCATTGGTATTAGTGAATTTGACGATGTTCCTCGTCTGGGGTTGGGCTGCGGTATTTTTGCTCGGCCTTGGATTCGGCNGCGTNCTGNTTGCTGCAGGATGGTGGGCCGATGAAATTGATTTAACCAACGAACTGCCACTGCTGGTTTCGCTGCTCGGCGTGGCCGTTATGTTTGGCAGCTATTTCTTCTATGTTTTTGCCAATNTAGANGATATCACCGGCGGGCTTCAGCGTTTTCTNGGCGCGGTGATAGCGTTGGTAATCGTCGAAATTATCGTGCATTCACTAGCGGCCGCGCAGCGCGCTGAGGGGCGCTACGATGAGCGAGATAAAGCGATCCAACGGGCAGCAAGCCGCTGGGGTTATGGCGTTATGGCTGTTGGGATCTGGCTGGTAATTGGTCAGTTGGCTTTGGGTATGATTTTCCAGCAAGCATGGATAAACAGTTACTTCAGTGGTTATCTTCTTGCTAACGTATTGTTTATGGTATTCATTGTGAGTGAACTGGTAAATATTACGTCTCGATTGCTGTATTACCGCAGGGGACTTAACGTTGCCTAACATTACCAATCACGTGCGGCGCTTGCGTTTTGAAGCCAATGAAATGTCGCAACAAGCGCTGGCAGATGCCGTGGGTGTTACTCGCCAGACTATTATTGCGGTAGAAAAAAACAAGTATTCACCGTCTCTTGAAGTCGCATTCCGAATTGCCGGAGTTTTCGGGTGCTCACTAGAGGACGTTTTTGCCTATCAATAGTCTCGATTTGAGCCCGTACGCATAGTGGGACGGTCTGGTCGAACTATTCCGGCAACGCATAGGCGATCACGTAGCCACCGCCGTTGCCAACCTCGTCTGACTCATCGCCGCTATCGCTGTGATCCGCTCCAATGCTCACAGTCGCCTCGCCGGGCACCGTTAGCAAGACATACTGCTTGCCAGTTTTTGGGCTGACGTAACTCATGGGCGTAGCGCTGGACGGGGCATGGAGCGGGTCGGCGAATAATTCTTCGCCACTAAACAGATCAATGGCACGCATGTAGCCATCCATAACACCGCCAATAAAGATTAACCCAGAACCGGTGACAATGGATCCAGCGGAGTATGGGCTGCCCATTTCTAGTGGCACGCCAATGCGAGCGCCATTTAACGAAATTGCCGCGGTGCCNAATGGTCGGCGCCATATTATTTCTTGGCTGGTGAGGTCGACGACTGCTATCTCGCCATAGGGCGGCTGGATACAGGGTATGCCCAGAGGCGAGCTGAACATATTTACGCGTGCAGAAAAAGGTGTGCCGCGTTGTTGTCCACCGATACCGTAACCTCGAGTATATCCTTCTCCACCGGTGGCAGGATCTTCCTCTCTTGAAATCATGTGGACAGTAAATGGCAGGTGCATGTTGTTAACCACCATCAGCTGACGTCGTTCGTCTACGGCAACACTGCCCCAGTTCATGCCGCCGCCTGGTCCCGGATAGAGTAAAGTGCCGCGTTCCGAGGGCGGCGTCATAGGTCCTTCGTAGCGCAACTCCAAGAGCGCTTTGCGGCAGGCTATTTGGTCAAATGGCGTGACCCCCATCATCTTCGATTCGGTAATCAGCGGATAGGCAAAGGACGGCATGCCAGTGGAAAAAGGCTGGGTGGGCGATGACCACTCGTTGTCCAGATCTGTTTGTGGCACTTCGCGTTCCGTCACGTCGGTAAGCAGTTCACCGGTTTCACGATCCAGTACAAATACTTCGCCTCGCTTGGTCGGGACAATTACCGCTTTGCGGCGTTCGCCGGCAAGCGTGAGATCTACGAGCGTGGGTTGCGATGGCACATCGTAGTCCCAAATGTCGTGGTGGGTGGTTTGAAAATGCCAGCGGGTCAGTCCAGTTTTTGCATCAACCGCAACTACGGAGCTTGCATATTTTTCCATGGCATCGCTGCGATGGGCGCCAAAGTAATCAGGCGTGGCATTGCCCGTGGGCAGATACACCAAACCCAGTTCATCGTCGGCAGACGTAAGGCTCCAAACATTCGGTGTGCCGCGGGTATACGACTCGCCCTCTGGAGGCAGTTCGGTGTTGCCTTCGCGGCCGATATCCCAGGCCCAAGCCAGCTTGCCGGTTTTCGGATCGTAGGCGCGCACAACGCCGGATGGTTCCTCAACTTCTTGGTTGTCCATTACCCAGCCGCCGACCACTAATACGCCGCTGGCCACGGTCGCGGGCGAGGTTACGAAGTAGTAATAGGGTTTTACTTCGCCCATGCCAGCAAGCAATGAAATCTGGCCGTCGTTACCAAAATCATCGCAAGGTAAGCCTGTGTCTTTATCTACGGCAATCAGGCGTGCGTCGGTTGTGGCGGTAAAGATACGCTCTTTGCACATCTCACCGTCGGGTATGTCTTCAAGTTCGTAGTAGGTCACGCCGCGGCAATTGCCAAAAAGGCTGTAGGGTGGTGTTTCGTTTTTAGGGTCAAAGCGCCAACGCTCGGTGCCCGTATCCGGATCCAGCGAAATCATTACGTTTTGCGCAGTGCACAGGTACAAGCCATCACCAATTTGCAGTGGCGTGCCCGCAAAGCGACCCGGGACGCCGGTACGGACTTCCCAAGCTCGCTGAAGCTGATCGACATTGTTGGCATCAATTGCTTCAAAGGGCGCGTAACGTGTGCCAGCCTTGTTGCCGCCATAGGCATGCCAGTCCGAGGCGTTTTGGGCCGGACCATATAAAACGGGCTCATAGTCATTGTTAACNCTGCCGAACTGGTTGATCAGCATGGCGCCCAAGACCGCNAGGCTGGCTACGGCGGAAATTTTTACGCTNAGTAAGCTCAGTAGTCTTGGCACNGGTTGCGGCCACAGGCCGCGACGGATCATGGGTAAGCATAACCACAGTGCCATAAGGCCAATAATCCAAATGCGTGAGCCAACGGTCCAGAAGCCGTTGCCTGATTCGTAAACGGCCCAAGCCAAGGTGAATAACAGTAAACCGCTAAAAATGACAAAACCTCGCGGGCGTCCTGCAAATAAATCCCAGGCAGCGACTAACATAGCCAGGCCGGCGAGGAGGTAATAGGGGGAGCCACCCACCACGAGTAAACCCATGCCTTGCCAGGCTAACGTGAGCGCAAAAATTCCAAAAACCACGGCGGTGATGCGTGGCGGTTTCGCTGACCTGAGCATGGTNGGTTCTGTCATGAGTAATCTCTCTTGATTGTTGGCTCGTCGGTCAGACGNTGTTTTGGTTTGTTGATTTTTCGGTCGTCGTGTAACCGGCAAGCTTGTCGAATTTAGCGGCGGCGTCTTCGCCCTCGGCGGCAACGATATCGCTGCGCAATGTGGTGTAGGTGTAGGGCGATATCAGTGTTCGGCGGGTATGCAAGAAATACACGACAAGGCCCCAAAGGTTTAGGGCAATGCATAGCCACAGGATTTCAGTACGGATTAAATCGCTGTANAAAATCAGCATAAGTCCTTGTAGCCAGAACTCCGGCTTCAGCAGCAGCACTAGCAATCCCAGGCGGCCAGGTAACAGGGTTGACCAAAGCACCGGCAAAATGACCGCAAAGCTAACGAAAATAAGTTCCAGTTCGAAACGCGTTACTGTGCCTTCAAGGGCGCCATTGAGAGCTACCATGCCNAGGACAAAGCAAAGGCCTGCGTGCATTTTATGGCCAACTTTGCTGTGCAGCATGAGGAAAGAGTTAGGTCGGCCATCGATAGTCATCCAGGGCTTAGGTTTGACTATGAAGTCATCGAGTAATTCAAAGGCGCCGATGCCGAGATAAATAACGGCTTCGACCCATAGGATTGCGTTTAGGCCTGGTGTTGTGGCGTAAAACTCGGTAGCTCCGATCACGTCTCTCCCCCGACGGTCATGTGCTAGGAGATGTTAAACCTCATTTATACGAAATACACCATTAGCGGCGTAATCTGCTAAGCAGTTGGCGCGGGTTCGCGCTATTATTTANGACAATGCGCATGCTGCGCCGGCTGTAATTTGGAGAAACAAAAGTACGATGAATCCGGTAGATATTGTTTTACTTCCCGGTGACGGCATCGGACCTGAGATTACCGAAGCGGTGACGCGAATATTGGATGCCGCGGATGTCAAAATAAACTGGGTGCCGTGTCTTGCAGGACAAGGCGCACTGGACGCCGGCCAAGAACTGTTGCCTCAGGAAACCATGGANGCCATCAGTCGCTGCAAGGTGGCCCTNAAAGGCCCGTGTACAACCCCAGTGGGNAAGGGTTTTACGTCGGTTAACGTTGGATTGCGCAAGGCGTTTGGGTTGTATGCGGCAGTTCGCCCGGTACGTAGCTTGCCCGGCGTACACACCCGCTATAACAATGTNGATCTCGTAATTATCCGCGAGAATACCGAAGGCCTTTACAGTGGCGTTGAAAACGAAGTAACGCCTGGTGTGGTGATGAGCATGAAGGTTGCCACCCANAAAGGCTGCGAGCGCATTGGGCGCTGGGCGTTTAGGTTTGCCAACCGGCGTGAGCGACGCAAAATCACGGTCTTGCATAAGGCCAACATCATGAAAATGACCGATGGCCTATTTTTAAANTGCGCTGCGCACGTGCATGAAAATGATTATCCAAATCTACAGTTTGAAACCGCGATAATTGACGCGGGTTGTATGCGGTTGGTGCAAGACCCCTCGCAATTTGATGTGCTGTTGCTCGAAAATCTCTATGGCGACGTGGTCAGCGATCTATGTGCAGGTTTGGTTGGTGGGTTGGGCGTTGTGCCGGGGGCGAACTTCGGTGACGAAGAAGCAATTTTTGAAGCTGTGCACGGTAGTGCTCCAGACATTGCCGGGATGAATATTGCTAATCCATTGGCGTTACTGATGTCGGCTGTAATGATGCTCAACTACCTTGCCGAAATTAAGCATGAAGCACATTTTGCGGATTGTGCTGGGCGTATTCGCGATGCCTATGACGCGGCTTTACAGGCGGGAGCGACAACTAAAGATTTAGGCGGTAGCTTAGGCACAGCAGAGTTTGCTGATGCGTTGATTGAGCGTATGAGTAAGGGCTAATTTAAGGTGAACGGGAGGATGGTGTAGATGCTGAACTATCGATTGCAAGATAAGGTCGCAATAATTGGGCTGGATGATGGCAAAGCGAACGCTGTTGGGCATGGTTTTGTGGATGCGATGACCGAGGGCCTGGATAGAGCCGAGCGCGATGCCGCGGCTGTGGTTATAACGGGTCGCGAGGGCGTATTCAGCGCAGGCTTTGATCTCAAGGAAATCGCGAAGGGCGCTCAGGAGCGCACGGAGTTGGTAAATCGCGGCGCGGCGATGTTGTTGCGGTTGTTCTGCTTTCCCCAGCCGCTGGTTGTCGCCAGTGCCGGTCATGCGATTGCGGCGGGTGCGTTGGTGTTGCTCGCTGCTGATACGCGCTTGGGTGCCGCAGGGGACTTTAAGTACGGATTAAATGAAACTGCGATCGGGATGTCGTTACCGCCCTTCGGTATGGAAATGGCTAAATGTCGATTGTCCAAGCGCCATCAAACTCAAGCCATTCTTCAGGCGCAACTTTACGATCCTAATACCGCGCAAGAGGTTGGGTATTTGGATCAAGTGGTTGCGGCGCAAGAGCTTGAAACGCAAGCGATAGAGCAGGCCACCGCGTTGGCAGAATTACCCAGCGCTGCCTACGCGGGCACAAAGCTTGATGTTCGTCGCGACTATATCGACCGTATTGCGGCCAGTTTAGCCTGAGGTCGCAGTCAAAAAGGGCATATTTGTCCTGCAGCGAGGCGCCAATACCGCAGCAAACAGCGCTTGAAGGGGCATTGGGCTGGCAGTAGAATANGCGCCGCTTTTGCGATCGCGTGCCGCACGAGCNTGTTTCCGGATGTTGGGAACGGCGGCGGCAAATGCACTCAAAAATTCGAAAAAAACGTTGTTAAACAAAAAGTTGCACGTTCTATTTTTGAATCGAGTGTTTTGGTACTAAAACGGAGATGCCCATTAAAAAACCAGGTAAGCGAGCAGATCGTTCACTCTTGAATGACGACATAACNGCCCTCAACGTTCGATTAGTCGGCGCGGGTGGAGAGCAACGAGGTGTGGTAAGCCGAGCGGAAGCGCTGGCAGAGGCCAAGGCCGCAGGCCTGGATCTGGTGCTGGTGGCAGCAGAGGCAGATCCACCGGTATGTAAGGTCATGGATTATGGGAAGCATCTTTTTGAGCTGAAAAAGACCAAAGCAGCTCAACGGAAGAAGCAAAAGCAGATTCAGGTAAAGGAAATGAAATTCCGACCTGGGACAGAAGAAGGCGACTATCAGGTAAAACTACGCAACCTGAAACGCTTTTTAGAAGAAGGCGACAAGGCCAAGGTGTCATTACGATTTAGGGGCCGCGAAGTGGTTCACCCGGAGATTGGAATGGCGTTGATGACCCGAATCGCTGAGGACTTGGATGATTTGGGGTCGGTGGAAGCCGAACCTAAGTTTGAAGGGCGGCAAGTAATCATGGTTTTGGCGCCGCGTAAGAATAAAAAGGCTCCAAGCGCGAAAGCAGCGTCCTGACAGCAGGCCCTGTTAAGCGATCAAGATCTTGCAACAANAGAAAAAAAAGAAAGCAGACTAATCTGTCATTACGCACCCAGTGACTTGCTGAGTGCAGTAAATAAACGAAAGCGTCCAAGACGTTTTTTCAATGAATCGCGTGGAGTTCAGGCTAATGCCTAAGTTAAAAACACATCGTGGTGCTGCGAAACGATTTCGTCGCACCGCAACCGGGTTTAAGCGCAAGCAGACCAATAAAAATCATATTCTGACCAAAAAAGCCCCTAAGCGTAAGCGTCAGTTGCGCGGCATGGAGGACGTAGCGGCGGCGGATGTGCCGGCATTGCGTACCATGTTGCCCACCAAGGCTCGATAGGAGGAACCATGCCTAGAATCAAAAGAAGCGTGGCCTCAAGAGCACGTCGTAAAAAGATACTAAAAGCAGCAAAAGGCTATTACGGNGCACGTAGNCGTACTTTTAAGGTAGCCAAGCAGGCGGTGATCAAAGCGGGCCAATACGCTTATCGTGACCGTCGCCAACGTAAGCGCCAATTCCGTCGTTTGTGGATTGTGCGTATTAACGCAGCTGCGCGGGAGCACGGCCTGTCCTACAGCCGCTTTATTGCGGGTCTCAAGGAAGCAGGCATCGAAGTGGATCGTAAAGTGCTGGCAGATATCGCCATGCATGAAAAGGACACTTTCGCTGCGTTAGCTAAGCGTGTGCAGCCGGCAGAAGCTAAAGCTGCATAACGGCGCCGCTGTCCAAAGGCAGTAACGTCAGCTACTTTCGGGAGACCCACAACGGATAGAGAGCCGTTTGGTTCGCTAGGTCTCCCTGCGGTCAATGCGTAAAAAAAGGGAAGACAGAGTGCTTCCCTTTTTTTGTGGGTGAAAAGTTAAGGTAATCAGTGGAAATAGAGCATGGACATTGAAGACATCTTGCAGCGCGGTCAGCAGCAAGTTGCGAACGCTGAAGATTTGCGCCAGTTAGACGATGTGCGAGTCGGCTTCTTGGGTAAGAAGGGCGAACTTACTGCGTTGTTAAAACAACTTGGAACACTAGACGCCGCAGAACGCCCCAAGGTTGGGGCCCTGATCAATCAAGCTAAGGTCACATTGCAGCAGGACATCGAAGGGCGTAGAGCCCAGCTGCAGCAACAGGAGTTGGCGCAAACCCTCGCAGCGGATACTGTGGACGTGACATTACCGGGTCGCCAACCTGCGCTCGGTGGNCTGCATCCCGTAACTCAGGCCATGTTTCGTATACAAGATATCTTCACCGGGGCAGGCTATCAGGTTGTTGCCGGTCGCGAAATTGAAAACGACTACTACAATTTTGCGGCACTCAATATTCCAAGCCACCACCCAGCCCGGGCCATGCACGACACATTTTACTTTGGCGACGGCACCCTGTTACGGACTCATACGTCGCCTAGTCAAGTGCATACCATGGAGCGCCAGGCTCCACCCATTCGGGTGATTTGTCCTGGCCGGGTATACCGCCGTGATTCAGANCTTACCCACAGTCCGATGTTTCATCAGGTTGAAGGATTGGTGGTCGATGAAAACGTTAGCTTTGCGGATCTTAAAGGTACCGTGACTGATTTCTTGCANCGNTTTTTTGAAAAAGAATTGCAGGTCCGGTTCCGTCCCTCTTACTTTCCGTTTACCGAACCGTCTGCNGAGGTNGACGTGCAGTGCGTCCACTGCCTGGGTAAGGGTTGTCGGGTATGCAGTCATACCGGCTGGCTTGAGGTCATGGGTTGTGGGTTNGTGCATCCCAACGTACTGAATATGTCNGGAATCGATACAGAAGTATATTCGGGCTTTGCTTTCGGGTTCGGTGTCGATCGATTAGCTATGTTGTTATTTGAGGTAGATGACCTGCGGTTGTTTTTTGACAACGATATGCGGTTTTTGCGGCAATTTGCTTGATCGCTGAGCCNCCTTTTNACAGTGCCCAAATTTATTGAGAACAGAACATGAAATTTAGCGAAGCATGGCTCAGACAGTGGGTTAATCCAGAGCTAGAAAGAGACGCACTGCTGCAACAATTGACCATGGCCGGTTTGGAGGTAGACGGCGTAGAAGCCGCCGCCAAACAGTTTAGCGGTGTGGTAGTCGGGCGTATCGAAACAGCAGAACAGCATCCAGATGCGGATAAATTGCGCGTCTGTCAGGTGAGCGATGGAAGCGAGACTTTTCAGGTGGTGTGTGGTGCGCCCAATGCGCGCGAGGGTTTGTTGACGGCCTTTGCAAAGGTCGGGGCGGTACTGCCAGACAACTTCAAAATTAAGAAAGCCAAACTGCGAGGCGTCGAATCCTTCGGCATGCTATGCAGTGCTAACGAGCTAGGCATAGGGGATGACCACAGTGGCATTATGGAGTTAGGCGCAAGCTTAACCGTGGGCGGCGATCTGGCTGCGGTCTTTAGTGCCGAATTGCCGTTGGATGACATAACTGTTGATTTAGATCTAACCCCCAACCGCGGTGATTGTCTGTCCATTAAAGGCTTAGCACGGGAAGTTGGGGTATTGAATAACGCGGCGGTGAGCTATCCGGTCATTGAGCCCGTGGCTGACCAAAGCGAGCGGGTATTTCCCATAGCTGTTGATGCAAAGGCGCAGTGCCCGCGCTATTTGGGGCGCGTTATTGAAGGTGTCGATCTGTCGCGGCCAACACCGCTGTGGATGAGCGAACGGTTACGCCGTTGTGGCTTACGCAGNATNGACCCGGTTGTNGATGTCACNAATTACGTACTGATTGAGCAGGGCCAGCCAATGCATGCTTTTGATCTCAACCGGTTAGACCAGCGTATCCANGTGCGCATGGCAAAGGCAGACGACAAACTAACCTTGTTAGACGGTCAAGATGTGGCTTTGGACGCAGAAACGTTGGTGATCGCTGATGATTCNGGCCCGGTGGCAATCGCCGGGGTTATGGGCGGTAAGCATTCGGGTGTGCAAACCGACACCCAGGACTTGCTGCTGGAATGCGCCTTCTTTGCGCCATTGGCNATCGCTGGTACCGCGCGCCGTTATGGTCTGCATACGGACGCATCGCATCGTTATGAACGGGGTGTGGATGCCGAGTTGCAGGCCGCAGCACTGCAGCGTGCGACCCAATTGCTATTGGATATTGTTGGTGGTGTGCCNGGTCCAATTGTGGAAGCGGTTAGCAAAGAACATCTGCCGGCTGCCATCCAGGTGACCTTGCGTCAAAGTCGATTACAACGTGCGCTAGGGGTAGAGATTGACGCCGAGGCCGTAGATCAGGCAATGGCACGACTAGATTTTGTAGTGCACGCGCGCGATGAAACAGCAGCCGGTGTTGAGTGGCAAGTGCTGCCGCCATCGCATCGGTTTGATATAGCNTTGGAAGCGGATCTGATCGAGGAAGTGTGCCGGATATACGGTTACAACAATATCCCAAGCACTGTACCGATGGCTCGTCCCAGCCTGGCCGAGGTGCCGTTGGCAGAGCATTCCGAAGTACAACTAAGACAACAATTGGTGCGCCTTGGCTTCAACGAAGTAATAACCTATTCGTTTATTGANCCAGAGTGGCAACAGGCTTTTGNGCCCAGCCATAAGGCGCTGGAGCTAATTAATCCGATGTCGTCCGAGCAATCGGTAATGCGCACGACCATGCTGCCGGGATTAGTTCAGGTNGCGAAAAACAACAGCCTTCGGCAGCAAACCAGTGGCCGCGCTTTTGAGGTTGGTTTGGTATTTGTGCCAGAGCAGGACGAACTCGTTCAGCGGTTAATGATTGCTGGTGTGCTGTGGGGCGACCGCGAAGCAGACGGGTGGTATCAGACGAATAGCCCGATCGATTTTTTCGACGCGAAAGGAGTGGTGGAAGCTCTGTGCGAATGGACGGGACAACCCGCAAGCTTTCGGCCATTGGACGATACGGCTTTTCACCCGGGGCAGAGTGCAGAGGTCGTAATCAACGATCAGATCGTAGGGCGGCTAGGGCTGCTGCATCCGTTATTACAAAAACAATTTGATGCCCCAGCAGCGTTTGTATTTGAACTCATTAGCGACGCCATGTTGGCCAAAGCGCCACGGCGCCACCAGAGCTTATCGAAGTTTCCCCAAGTACGGCGGGATCTTGCGGTAGTTGTGCAACACGACGTGCCAGCCGCGGCCGTATTGGAATCGGTGCGTAATGCNGTAGCCGAAAACCTTGTAGATGTGAGGTTATTTGACCTGTATGTAGGCGAAGGCATTGATTCTAATGAAAAAAGTCTCGCAATAAGCTTGACGTTACAGAGCCAAACGACCACATTATCCGAAGAAGAAATCAACGCGCTGGCAGATTCCGCTTTGCAGGCAATGCGTACGGACCACGCAGCGAGGCAACGCTGAGAACCACCAGAGTTTTATAGAAAGACGCTTATTGTAAGTAGGCAAAAAGAAAAAACAAAAAACAGCAGCGCAAACAAACGCAAGCGACTAACGCAGAAAGCAAACAGCAAAAAGAAAGAAAACACCAAAAAGAAAAAAACAGTAAGAAAAAAATAGAAAGGAAAAACAACAGGTCAATTTTTTCATTCACTGAGCGATTTATATCGACAACTGCATGACAACCAACGGAGTTGAGGGAACAACCCAATTGACCAAAANAAACGACGAAAACCTTGGGGAAGGCAAACGTGTCGGCACTGACTAAAGCAAAAATGGCAGACCAATTATTCGATGAATTGGGTTTAAACAAACGCGAGGCTAAAGAGATCGTGGAATTGTTTTTCGCCGAAGTTTCAAAATCATTAGAGCAGAATATNCAGGTTAAGTTGTCCGGGTTTGGTAATTTTGATCTGCGTGAAAAAGGTGAAAGACCAGGGCGCAATCCTAAGACCGGAGAAGAAATACCCATCACAGCGCGGCGCGTGGTGACCTTTCGGCCGGGTCAGAAGTTGAAAGCGCGGGTAGAGGTGTACACTGGCGATGCTCAAGCTTCAGAGGCAGAGCATTAGGTATGCTTGANCCGGGAAGCAACGGCGACCTGCCGCCCATCCCAGGAAAACGGTACTTTACGATCGGCGAGGTCAGCACGCTGTGTGACGTAAAACCTCATGTCCTNCGATANTGGGAACANGAATTNCCCCAGTTAAAGCCGACCAAGCGNCGAGGTAATCGTCGCTATTACCAGCGCCAAGATATCATNATGATCCGCCAGATCCGCGCNTTGTTGTATGAACAAGGNTTNACCATTGGTGGCGCGCGGCTGCAGTTGGGCAGCGACACCGCGAAAGATGATGTCACCCAGTTNAATATGCTGGTTAAACAAACGCTGGGCGAGTTGGAAGAGATACTTCGCGCGCTCAAAGCGTAAAACCCACGCCTGCAGCTAAAAGTCTTGTTGATAAAAATGCCAAGACACACCGACCTAGCGGTGATCGTGATGCTGCTTTTTTCTGCAGTAGCGCACAGTGAATCAATAACGTCAGAGCAGACCTATCGATATGAAGCGCGTATGGCCGTGTTGAATGCAGGCATACTGACCCTCGATTTTAGGCGCCGCCCTGAGGGCTACGAGTTTCTTGGTGGCTTTGAAACCTCTCGCGCAATGAACAAATACTATACGTGGAATGGTCTGTTCGCCTCTAAAGGTGCATGGCAAGACGGCAAGCCACAAACCGAGGCCTATCTGACATTTAGCAAGAGCTCAGATGATGGCTACAAAGTCACCGTATATGGACCGAAAGAAACCCGGCGGATGCGCAAGGCCAGTGACCCGTTCGAGACCATTCCTTCGCCACAGGGCGTGGATCTAATAGTTGCGCTATTCCTTAGTCCAGACTGCTTTGACGGCCCAAAAGTGCACGATGGCGAGGACGACTATGAGATAAGATTGCTGAAACGCCGAACAGTAAGCGTCAGCGCAACCCAGCGCTATTACAGTGGCCCCGGCATCCAGTGTGACTATCAAGTAAGAGACAACGAAGGTCGGAAACGTCGGATACAGATCATTCTGGCGGAAATAAACGGCAACACCGTGGCGGTCGTGGCGAGCATCAAAATATTCCTGTTGCCAGATCCG
>PAFJ01000001.1 GCA_002704325.1 Gammaproteobacteria bacterium
GTTTAGCCCACCGAGCGGTGAGCGATGACGATTTACATGCCGCGGTACAAGAAGAAATAGACATGATCAATCTGGGCGGCCCAATCGCCGTTCAAGAATGTAAAAAACTCGTGCGACGAGTGCCACAGCTATCGCTCGCCGACGGTTTTGAAGAAACCGCCAAGTGGAGTGCACGCATGTTTCGGTCCGAGGAGGGTGCCGAATGCATGGCTTCATTCCGCGAAAAACGCAAACCATCCTGGGTTCAGGAGTAGAACCACGCATACGTGGAATCGGAGGAGATCATGACGGACGTAATACGAATCGGAAATTGCAGCGGATTTTACGGTGACCGGTTAGCTGCCGCACGAGAGATGATCGATGGTGGTCCTGTTGATGTGCTCACTGGCGATTATCTGGCTGAATTGACGATGTCGATCCTTTACAACCAGCAACAATCCCGCGGCGAGCATATGGGATATGTTGGAACTTTTTTAAAGCAACTCAAAGATGTCGCAACAGACTGTAAAGCACGCAACATAAAAATTGTCACCAACGCAGGCGGTCTAAATCCTAAGGGCATGGCGGACGAAGTTGAGAAAATTCTCACTGAACTGGGCGTCGACGCTAAAGTTGCATACATTGACGGCGATAACTTACTGCCTGACCTCGAGACTCTGCAGAACAAGGGCGAAAAGTTCACGAATTTAGATACCCAAGTTGACTTGCAGGACAGCACCCAACAAGCGCTAACGTCAAATGCTTACCTCGGCGGATGGGGCATCAAAGAGGCATTGGACCAAGGCGCCGACATTGTCATTTGTCCACGGGTAACGGACGCGGCAGTGGTCATCGGTCCGGCCGCTTGGAAATTTAACTGGCAGCGCAACGACTATGACGCGCTAGCTGGAGCCCTTACTGCGGGGCACATCATCGAGTGTGGCGCTCAGTGTTGTGGTGGCAATTATGCCTTCTTTGAGGAAGTGCCGAGCTTTAGAGATGTCGGCTATCCAATAGCTGAGATTGAGGCCGACGGCAGCTTCACTGTCACTAAACACCCGGGCACCGGCGGCTTGATTTCGGAAGGCACAGTAAAAGCTCAGTTATTGTATGAGATTTCTACGCCCGCCTATTACAACCCAGATGTAATCGCACATTTCGATACCTTACAGATCGCTCAGGCGGGGGAAGATCGAGTTTACGTCAGCAATTGTCGCGGCAGCACACCTCCGCCCACTCATAAGGTTTGCTTCAATACTCGTGGCCCATACAAACAGTCGATGGAGACTCTGCTAACGGGTCTGGATATCGAAGAAAAAGCAGAGCGCTATCTAGACGCTGTTTTTCACAATTTAGGCGGGCGTGACCAATTCGATGATGTCGACGTACAACTCATTCGCAGCGACCACGACGATCCTGACAGCAACGAGGTGGCACATGCCGCGCTGCGCATCACTATTACTCACTCCGACCCCAGCAAATTCGGGCGCATGTTCGCCGCTAAGGTGACCGAGTTGGGCCTCGCAGGCATACCCGGAAATACTGGCCGGGGTGCAGCAGGATTCAGTGGCGGGCCGGCGATTTACCATTGGCCTGCTTTAATAGACAGTCAAAAAATAACCGAACACGTGCATATTGGGGGCAAATCGATAGAGGTGCTGCCTACCCAGCGCTTGGGCCTCGAAGATATTTACTACCAACAACACCCAGCGAGCATTAAGCCNGCNCCGACGGGGCCTACTNAACGNATTCCCTTTGGNCGNCTATTTGGCACTCGTTCGGGCGACAAGGGTGGCAACGCTAACGTCGGTGTGTGGGCATTAACGGACGAATCGTACAGCTTTTTGTACGAATACCTGACCGTCGAGGAGTTCAAACGCCTCGTCCCAGACTTCGGAGCCTTTGAGGTCGAGCGCTACGATATGCCTAACCTGCTTGCTATGAACTTTTATATTAAAGGTGTACTGGGTACCGGTGCGGCTTCAAACCACCGCATCGACAAACAAGCTAAATCGTTAGGCGAATATTTGCGAGCTAAGTACATCGAGGTGCCCGAAATACTCGCTAAAGATATCGCTTAAGTCAGGAGAACTGTGCCGGCAAGCTACTCACTTGCTGGCACTGGTTCGCGCGCGATAGTGGGTCTCTAGGAAATCCAGCTTGGGCGCAATTACNTCAGCACGCACTTGATCCTCTGCATCGAATACGAGCCATTGATCTAGATTTTCGGCATAAGCAGGCCATTGGACCAAATTACCGCCATTAGGATTGCCACTGCGCGCAAAATTTACCCAATAATCTTGCAACCGCCTCGACAAGGCCGCGGTTTGCGGGTCCCCAGTTGATTCACCCGCCCAAAGATAGTANCCGTCAACCCCATGAGGGGTGCCCGGCCATTCTTTTGCTCTACTCTGAGGTACAAAATCAACATAATAAATCCAAGCTGAATTGCCCCTATCCGCCATGCTCCGCACCATGGTCCGCGCCGCAAGTACATAGCGATTGTCACCAAACATCTTCTTCANNCCATACTCTTCACTTACAGCGAATTCTTCGGCGTATAGTTGCCGAGCCATATTCCAGTTGCTTTCATGGAAAGTCTTAAAATCTTCCAAGCTGATGCCCGAAGCGGGTTGAACCGTACCCTCAAAACTACTGCCNCCCATGATAAAAGGCACGTCATGCTGTTTGCCTTGCCGNGTAAGTAGCGCAGGTTCCCCAACCAGCCCAACTCCATCAACGATTGGCANCTGAAACCCTGGCAGCGCATGCATTAATGCCGAACCATCCAATGCTCGGAGCTGAGTTTCTGTTATCGCATTAGGGTTAACCTTTTCTACAATCCGCATGGTCAATTCTTCCGCACTCGTCAGTGGCTTGAGGTCCATACCCCGTGTTGCGGATGCAGGTGCGTTTTGCGTTCGCGGCAAAGCCCAGGTTCCATAGCCGCTCTGAGCGATGGCTTTGTGAAACAGACCCTGTGCAGAGGCATTGACCATAAGCATGTTTACAGCCATCGCACCCGCGGAGACGCCAAATATAGTCACGTTCTCGGGATCACCACCAAATTGACTGATGTTTTCTTGCACCCATTTCAGCGCCAAGACCATATCAAGGAGGCCAAAACTTGCTGGGGCCGAATCCAAGGCAGGATGGGCAAAGAAGCCAATAGGACCAAGTCGATAATTAAAGGACACCACCACCACTCCATGGCGCGCCATAACCTCGCCAGGAATCTCCCCAGATCCACTGCGAAAACCACCGCCATGGATCCAAACCATAACCGGCCGCTTGGCGGGTTTTAGTTCCTTCGACCAAACATTCAGCGTCAAACAATCTTCACTGACAACGGGTGGATTTTCACCGAAGGTGCGCTGCATACAGCGCGGCCCGTGCCTATGTGCTTTGAGAACCCCGTTATAAGCCAACGCTGAGCGCGGGGGTTGCCAACGCAACGGACCAATAGGGGCCTGCGCGTAAGGAATACCCCGAAAGGCGGCAATACTTTGCTCGTCTAATCCCTCAACAACACCGTGGCTGGTTGTAACGTTATGGGTAACTTCAGCGCGCGCAGAATTGCTCAACAAAACAACGCACAGAAAAAGATATACCACGCTGCTACCGACTCTTAGATAATTCATAACCCCTCCTGCTTCACATTATGTTATTGCATTAGCGAGCGTTCTCAACAGGGTTCAAAGCTCGCAGTGTTTTTTTGCAAACGCTTAGGTCAAAAGCGCGCGGGGAATTCGTTGCTTAATCCGATCGTACGCTAATCGAAAACTAACGAACAAAACGATACTGTGACCGGACTCTGCCGCTTGTGATACATTTTCTATCTTTGAAAGATACGTTATTCAATTCAATTAGGGGGCTTGAACAAACCATGCAGAATTTTGACGTCGTTATTGTGGGTGCAGGAATCTCTGGAATTGGAGCGGCCTGTCATCTACAGACCGAGTGTCCTGACAAAACATTCACTATCCTCGAATCTCGCGGGCAAAGCGGTGGCACTTGG
The DNA here is from genome assembly GCA_002704325.1 of Gammaproteobacteria bacterium. Taxonomy (GTDB): domain Bacteria; phylum Pseudomonadota; class Gammaproteobacteria; order Pseudomonadales; family Azotimanducaceae; genus UBA4421. Next base: position 3,998 of record PAFJ01000001.1, read on the forward strand.
GATTTATTCCAATATCCAGGCATCCGTTCCGACAGCGACATGCATACTCTTGGTTTTAACTTCAAGCCTTGGACAGCGGCGAAATCGATCGCCGACGGTCCCTCTATAAAAAGCTACTTAACCGAAACCATCGATGAGCACGGACTCGCCCAGCACATTCGACACGCTCATAAAGTATTAAGTGCAAATTGGTCAAGCAGTGATGCTACCTGGACTGTTACCACCGATCACAAAGGGGAAACGCAGCAATTTCGCTGTAATTTTTTGATGATGTGCAGTGGCTACTACAACTACGACACCCCCTACACACCGGATTTCAAAGGCCTAGACACCTTCAAAGGTATGGTGATACATCCGCAGCATTGGCCTAAAGATCTGGACTATACGAACAAGAAGGTGGTGGTTATTGGCAGCGGCGCCACGGCTATGACATTGGTCCCGGCAATGGCAGATGACGCTGCAAGTGTGACGATGCTGCAACGCTCGCCGACCTACGTAGTCGCGCGACCAGATCAAGACAAAATCGCCAATACCCTGCGCAAGCTGCTCCCCGATTCGATGGCTTACGCGCTGACCCGTTTTAANAATACGCAATTGCAACACTTTATGTATCAGCGCATGCGCAAAGAACCNACAAAAATGAAGAAGGCCCTAGTTGGCATGGTCAGCGACGCGCTTGGGCCCGATTATGATGTTNAGAAACATTTTACGCCCAAGTACAACCCGTGGGATCAAAGGCTGTGCCTAATTCCAAACGGCGATTTATTCAAATCCATTAAGAAGGGCAAAACTCAGGTGATCACCGATCAGATCGACACCTTCACCGCAAATGGCATAACTCTGACCTCGGGGGANACGCTGGAAGCAGATATCATAATTACGGCCACTGGCCTAAATATGCAGGTCATGGGGGGCAGCACCTTCGCCGTCGACGGACGGTCCGTGAATTTCGCAGATACAGTCTCTTATAAGGGCATGATGTATGCCGAAATTCCCAACCTGATACAGACCTTTGGCTACATTAATGCATCGTGGACCTTACGCGCAGATTTGACCGCCGAATACGCTTGCCGCGTTATTAATCACATGGATAAGCTCGGCGCTCGCCAATGCACCCCGAGGTTAAGAGCGGAGGACGCGGATATGGAATTGCGACCTTGGATCGAAGACTTCTCAGCGGGATACATGCAACGCACTATGAATCTAATGCCCCGACAGGGAGACAAAGATCCATGGCGCAACACGCAGAATTACGCTTTAGATAAAAAAATGATTCGCAACGCTCCTCTAGAGGACGGCGCGCTTTTGTTTGCCGAGTTGGAATTGAGGCCTATCGAGGCGAGACTGCCGGAAGAGAGCCAAAACGCGGCTTAGCGTTTAATCACCGCCAAAAGCCGATCGGCGGATTTCGTGGTACGCGCTCGCCCATTCTTTAAAAAGACGTATCGTCTTTTCCGTAGGGGTTATTACGACTTGGCGACGATCAGAGGGTGATGGCTCCTTTGCGAAAAAACCACGCCTTATCGCCTCGTCAATAAAATTTTGGCGGTGAGTGCGGGACCGCATGTCTTGACCAATCCGCAAGCACTCTTCTTTCGATAGTCCAGACTGCGCGGAGGATTTCGACAAAACCTTTGTTAAAAGGAGGAGGGAGTATCGCGAGGAGGCGAAGAAGGCAAATAATTCGTCTTCGCTTTCTAATACCAAGGCAAGCATGTTCACAAGGCGGACGTCTAAATCTGGCTCGTTTCTATCTATCTGCATAGTCGACATCTCCTAGGTGCCGCTTCNNTTCGCCCCCANACCTTAATTNCTTTTAGCACAACTCGATAGGGGTTTTGTTAATTTTTTGTGTATTTTTTGTGCACAAATATCGTACGCACCAAATGGGTGCGTTAATTGGTCTTTTTTTAGTGGAAAAACCTCTTTAATTTTTCCAATTGCGTTATTTAGCGTGCAGTTATGGGGANATAACTATGTGCAAAAGTTGGGTTCAACGCCTAAGAACGTCAGCCGCCGGAGTTCTTTCAATATTGGCGATATCGGGGTGCGGCAGCGAGACGGTGGATCAAACGTGCTCGGAATATTTTGCAGCGGCGNCGTCGAGCTTGACAGAAGCGGGACCNGGAATTCTGCAAGACTCCGAAACCGGGCTTTTNTGGTTTCGCTGTAACCTAGGACAAACCTATGAGAACGGAAGGTGCATCGGTAATGCATCGGACAAAACTTTCGACGAGATCCTGACGGATCTTGCTCGAGTAGAAGGGAAAGCGTCCTTCAAAAAAGATGGCGGGCATAGGGGCTCTACGCGAGGATCTAGGAAAGTTTCCTTCTCCGACGTAGCCTGGCGCATGCCCACAGAGGCCGACTACGACAGTATTACCGACGTACCCTGCCACAGTCCCAAGGTCAACGTGACTATGTTTTTAGACATCCGCGAAGACACTTACTATTGGTCGAGCACAGAGGGCAGAAATGATACGTACGCTTGCGCGACGAGACTACGGGACGGCTTACGAACATGCCAAACCAAGAAAACCACGACCAACCCAACCTTACTGGTTGCTGACTCAGATAGCTTACTGATTGCTAACGCAGATTAGTTTCTGAATCGCTGTGTCAAGTTCTCACAAGCAGGCTAATATGATTAATTCATCATGCTNAGCTAAGAGTCTGGTAACCGGGCTTAAAGTGGATAGGCTTGGTAGTGGTCACTTAAGGACGTGGTAGCTAGGGGGAGACTTGAACTCCCGACCTCAGGATTATGAATCCTGCGCTCTAACCAGCTGAGCTACCTAGCCACAACTCCACCAAACGGCGGAGCGGGCGAATTGTCCTTACCACTCTGACCCTTGTCAATGTGATCATCGTTTTTTCAGACCCAACGAGCTTGCCGCCAGCCACGCAGCCCATTTATNAGCGCTATTTCGTCCACTGAATCGAGCTCTTCTAAACANAGCACCCGTGGGATCAATTTACCAAGCTCGAGTAATTCCTCTCGCAATGTCCCGGGCAACAAGCCACTCGTCGCTGGAGGCGTAAACCATTCAGCTCCAATCCTGTAAGCCACATTTGCAATATTACTTTCTGTAATCTCATCACGCTCATTCACTAAGATCGGCTCAACACCATTAGGCATGTCTGCGACCGCCTGATCATAGACCGCGCGGTGACTCGTTTTATGCATGAGGTACAGGTCTGAGGAAACCACTCTATGTGCCGCAAGTCGTATCGGCTGGGCTTGCTCGGGCGACATAACCTCGGGTAATTCATTCAATTCAACGCGAAATACTCCATCTGCATCTAAACTCAGGCGCACTCTTATGCCGCTCTGAGAATCTGCAGGGAGTGCTCGCTCCAAAGCAACGCGTGCACGCTCNGCGTCCATAGCAATACCAAAGAATTGGGCGCTGTGGCTCATACGTTGCAGATGCCGTTCAAGTCGACTAAATCCAGCTTCAGGCGTCCACCGTAATGTCTCGAACAACTCAACGCATACCTGAGGCGCTACCGCTCCAAGAATCTTTGTTTTAGCCAGCACTTCTTCATACTCTTGTACCGTCGTTGAATCCCATACGATGCCGCCGCCAGCAGCATATTGCGCGGTACCCGTAGATTTATTCACTGTGCTGGTGCGAATNGCTATGCTGAATTGGGCTTTACGATTCGGAGATAAGTAACCGATTGCGCCGGTATAAATGCCTCTCGGACTTTTTTCTATACGCGCGATATGGCCCATCGCCGCTCGCTTAGGCGCTCCCGTGATTGAAGCCGCTGGGAACAGGGTACGGAATATTTCNACTAGCGAAGCATCAGTTTGTGCATGCACCTTTGAGGTCATTTGCCAAACGGTTGGATACTCTTCGACTTTAAACAGGTCACTCACGTGGACGCTACCTGGGGCGGCAATTTTGCCCAAGTCGTTCCTCACCATATCAGTAATCATTAAATTTTCTGCACGGTTTTTCTGCGAAGCCCCTAGCCAGTTCGAGATTTTTTTATCCGCCTGAGGATTCGACCGTCTCGACTCAGTCCCCTTCATTGGGCGCGATTGCAAATTATCTCCCTGCAAACAGAAGAATAACTCTGGCGATGCCGAGACAATGGCAAATTCGTCCGTTTCGATAAACGCGGCATAAGGCGCATCCGCAGCCATTTGGCGAAAATGCTGCCAAGGCTCAGCGACGTTATTATGCAATCGCACAGTATGATTAATTTGATAGACCTCTCCCGCCGCAATCAGATCGCGTATCTTCGCAATGTCCGCTAGATATTCGTGATGCTCGGTATCGAGTTGCCAAGGCGGCCCAGCGGGCGTTGCTAATGGCATGGGCGGATCACATTCAAGCACCTGAGCAAATAAACCAAAACAGACTAACGGCAACTGGACATCGCTTTGCGCCGGCAAGGCCAAATCAAACCCCGGAGCAGCTTCGTAACTTACGAATCCTGCCGCAGTCAGTTGTTTGGCATTTACCAACTGCTCAACGCGTTCCAATGCGGGCACAACCTCTTCTGGCTGATATGCCAAGGCCATGGTTTGCAGGTTCGAATAGGCGAACCACTTTTTGAGTGTAGGTTCATGCAGAACCAATCGTGTAATCGTGTGCAAAATCGCTTGGTCGATTCCTAATGGGCTTATTATCTGCCCATGCAGAGACGAATTTCTACCACTCAGGCGCTTCAAAGACCCTCATTCAAGTTAAGTATGAGAGTTCTTTGTCGACGCCCAACACTGGCTTGGATAGGCTGCGGTTTTTCTTGCAAGAGTTCCTTATGTCGTTTGCTCGCAAATTTAAATTGTTGAATTTTTTGTTGGTGATCGCGCTAGCTACACCGAGCGCCGCGACCGAAATCGAAGAAGTTCTGGTAACTGCCAGCCACCAGCCCCGAACGCTCAACCAAATTGGCAGCTCGATTAGTCGCATTGAGGCCAATGAACTTGCAGACCAGACAAGCACATACGTTGGTGATTTGTTGCGAAACGCCGTCGGAGTCAGCGTCAATCAGAGCGGCCCTCTGGGCGCTCTCACACAGGTTCGCATGCGCGGTGCGGAAGCAAATCACACTTTAGTGCTGGTCGATGGCATACGAATGAACGATATAAGCCTAGGATCGGAATTCAATTTTGCTAATTTAACCCAGGCAGACATCAGTCACGTAGAGGTTTTACGAGGCCCCCAAAGCGCTCGCTACGGCAGCGACGCGATTGGTGGTGTGATTGGNGTATTCACTCNTCAGCGCGACNATGCTGGCTGGCATGCTGGGGCTAATGTCGGACTCGGGCAATTTAATACTCAAGATCTAGGCGCACGCATCGGCTTTCGCGCAAATGATCGAGACAGCAATTGGGACGCTCATGTCAACGTTAATCGCCTGACCACCGATGGGATAGATGCATCACCAATTGGATCAGAGTTAGATGGATTCAATGCCACCCAAGTCAACGCCCAAGCCGGAATCGATTTAAGTGCAGATGCTTCCGTGCGTTTGATCCTGCGTCAGGTCAACACTCGGAGCGAAGGCGATAAACAAGATTTTGATTTCCCCACGACTGCTACTCAGGGGTTGATCNTNGANGCTGACGAGAGAGTGGATGGGCAACAACAACACCTGCACTTAACTTACACTCACAAACAGGAAAGCTGGTTTCATCACGCTGCATTAACGCAATCGAAAAACAGCACAAACTATGCTGTGAATGGCATCGCAGCCAGCGGTCTTCGGGGCCAACGCCGGTTATTCGATCTGCAAACCTCTCGGCAAATTGACACCGGTAAAGCCAAACAATCGATCAATCTTGGCCTGCAAAGCGAGCAAAGGAATTTCGAAAACATTTACGCTGGCATAACTGCAGCGAACTACACTGCCGACGATTCGCAAAATGGCCTGTTTGCCGAGTACCTCGTTGACTATGCGAGAACATCACTGGCGCTGAGCGTGCGTCGCGACTGGAATCAGCGCTTTGCTAATGCGACCACAACGCGAGGCTCTATTAGCCACGTTCTACTGCGCGCGCCAGCCAGCCAAAGTCGCCTGCATTTAAGCTTTGGCCAAGGCATTACTAATCCTAGTTTTTTCGAACTTTTTGGTTTTATTCCAACCTCATTTATCGGCAACCCTAGTCTTCAACCCGAACAATCCACAAGCTATGACTTAGGTTGGTCGCAGTCTTGGGAACGTGAACTCGTTGGCAATCCCGCTCAGTGGTACTTCGATCTCACTTACTTCTCTGCCGACCTGCAGAATGAAATCACCACCATTTACGACGCCAACTTTATGTCCCAACCGATTAACTTAAGAACCGATAGCGAACGCTCGGGCATCGAGGTTTCTAGCAATCTTGCCATCGGTGACACCTGGGAGTTCGCAATCGCCTATACACGACTATCCGCGCAAGAAAATGGCGTCGAGGAAGTTCGCCGTCCGAAGCACAGCGGTCAATTTCGCTTGTCGCGGGGTTTTGCTGGCAGCAAGGGTCGAGCGAGCGTGCAGTTATTACATAATGGTCGCAGCAAGGATAACGAATTTATTTACGCAACCGCCGCAACCCAAGTCAATTTACAACCCTATACCCTGACCAACATTGGAATAAGCTACGAAATACGCCCAAATCTGACGCTCACTGGGCGTATCGACAACTTGACGGATGCAGACTATCAACAGGTCTTTGGCTACAACTCGCCGGGGCGTTATGTGAGCGTCGGCGCAAAACTAAACCTCGACTGAATAACACAGTGAGGGCATTCTGGCGCACACCATGGGTATATCCGCAATTTCCCGATTAGGCCTGTACATCGTCGTTGCGGCGATGGCAATGTCGTCCGCCGCAACAAATGAAAATGCTGGAGCCCCTGCGACAACCTTGAGGATCGCTTCGCTTAATCTTTGCACCGATACCCTACTGCTGCAGTACGCGGATCCGGAGCAAATTGCCTCAGTTACTTGGCTGTCCTCAGATCCAAATTTATCGCCCTTTGCCGCGTACGCACGAACATTCCATCGAAACCAAGGTCGTGCGGAAGGCATTCTCAGACGCCCTATTGACCTAGTATTAACCGGACCGACTACCTCAACTGCCACCCGTGCAATGTTGAAGCGCATGGAAATAGCAACATTGCATTTAGACGATGCCAACTCCATCGATGCACTTTCACGCAATATCCGCCGACTAACTCAGGCCATCGGGCAAACGACGAGAGGCGACGAATCGCTGCAGTTGATGTACAACACGCTGGCAAAACTCGCGCGCGGCTCCAAAGAGACGGCCAAGGATCAATGGCCCTACGCGGCTTTCATCCAACCCAATGGCTTAACAGTGGGTCAAGGCAGCCTAAGTGATGAACTTCTACACTACGCGGGCTTTAGAAACGCGGCCACCTTACTTGGTCTAAGAACCTACCAGCGCTTTCCTTTGGAGAGCCTATTACGCGTTCGACCTGATCTTCTTATTGTGCAGACTCAGCACCGCAGATATCCGTCACTCGCTCAAGAGCTACTGCGACATCCGGCGCTGGTTGGCACAGCGTTACGACATGAAATTCAACCGTCAGCACTGATGTGCGCCACAACCAGTATTGCCGATGTGGCAGTTGCGCTCGCTACAACACGCCAGCGTCTGGGCCGTTTATGAAGGTCGGATTCACTAAATTACTTTTGCTTTTAGCAACAACCATGTTGAGTCTGTTCTGCCTCAGCTTGATCCTGCCAAGTAGCTTTGCAGAACCGTTTTTGTTGTTGGAACTGCTTAGTAAAGACTCTGATATTGCTCGCACCATCTTTTTGGAATTACGCATTCCACGCACGAGTCTCGCTCTTATCGTGGGCGCCAGCCTAGGCTTGGCCGGTGCTGCTATGCAGGGCTTACTGAGAAACCCGCTGGCGGAGCCCGGCGTTGTTGGCGTCTCTGGCAGCGCTGCACTGGGAGCCACACTGGCCTTCTATTCTGGGCTAGCGTCCATCATGCCGCTCGCGTTGCCTCTGGGCGGCATTGCCGGCGCACTTTTCGCCGTGATTCTGCTCTTTACAATTGCCGGCAAGCGAGCTGGGATTGCCACATTACTGCTCGCGGGCATTGCTATTAATGCCATCGCCGGCGCGCTCACCGCGTTGGTTCTAAATTTATCTCCCAACCCATTCGCTGCAATGGAAATCATCTTCTGGCAAATGGGTTCGTTAGCCGACCGCAGTCTCCTGCATTTGCAGCTTGCTGGACCACTAATGCTTATAGGGTGGGCTTTGATTTTACTGGCGGCACCTGCGACTCGAGCCCTCAGCTTGGGCGAAGCAACCGCTGTCAGCCTCGGCATCAACATTCGCAACACACAAGTAAAAATCATTGGGGGTACCGCACTGTGCGTGGGCGCGGGCGTCGCAGTTACCGGGGTTATCGGGTTTGTTGGGTTGGTGGTTCCTCATCTGCTGCGCAAACTTTGCAATAACGATCCGGCCCAACTCTTGCTAGCAAGCGCAGCTGGAGGCGCCAGTCTTTTACTTGCGGCCGACATTGCAGTGCGCTGCATTCCTGCCAGCGCCGAGCTCAAACTTGGGGTGATTACGGCTCTATTGGGTGCACCATTTTTCTTGTATCTCATCTTTCAGCTGCGAAAACTGGAGCAATGATATGTTGGCTGTGAATCTGGCCGCCCATGCAATCCAATGTCGCCTTGGCTCACAGCTTGTCCTAAACAACATTTCCTTTAGCGCTGAATCCACCCAACTGACTGGCATAATCGGCACTAACGGCGCGGGCAAATCGACTCTGTTATCAATACTTGCAGGGGCTGAGAAAAATTTTCGCGGCCGCGTAACTGTCGGCGACACGGAGCTCGCGCACATGCCTCTGAATGAGCGCGCTAAACAGATCGCCTATCTACCACAGAATCCACAAGTGCACTGGGATCTCAACGCGCAGCAGGTGACAGAGCTCGGGCGCACGCCTTACCGGCGTCGATTCAATTGGCTAAGCGAGCCGAGCACCGAGGACCAGCAAGCCGTCAATGCGGCCATGAGGTCTACGCAATGCGAGGCTTTTGCGCAGCGTGCCGTGCAGTCACTTTCTAATGGCGAACGTATGCGCGTGCATCTCGCTCGGGTGCTGGCTGTCCAAGCCCCTATTATCTTAGTCGACGAACCCATCAACGGCTTGGATCCTTATCAACAAATCCACTGCCTTGAGTTGCTGCGCCGTGCAGCTCAAAGCGGCGGCACGGTAATTATTGTTTTGCATGACTTAGATCTGGCCGCACGATTTTGCGATCGTTTATTACTCCTGCATGACAACGAGGTTTTGTCGCTAGGCAGCCCNACNGAGGTGTTGACGCCNGCCAACCTTCTAACNGCCTACCANATTAAACCTCCGNNGNACCCCAANGTGAATAATCTGAATTTAGCCAACTGGGAACGCAAGACCGATTGAATAGATGATTTCTGGCCCGGCCCGCGGTTATCATCTCCTTCAATCAAAGGGGAAAGACACTATGCGACTGGCCACTTGGAATGTTAATGGGCTGCGCGCCCGGCTCGACTACATCGACCATTGGTTGAAGGATAGACAGCCAGACGTAGTCGGCCTGCAAGAACTAAAAACGCCAGATGATCAATTTCCACACGAGCATTTTAAAGCGCTCGGCTACGACGCACTCATTCACGGTCAAAAAAGCTGGAACGGTGTTGCAATCTTGGCCAAACATCCGATGACTCTCAAACAACAGGGCCTCAAGGAGCAAGACGAGTTCGGCGCACGCCTCATAACCGCAGAGATCGTTTCCCCTACAGGCAACACCTTCGATTTCACCACGGTTTATTGTCCGAATGGCAAAACTCTAGAGCACGCTGATTTCGCCCGAAAGCTCGATTGGTACAAAAGTCTGATTCGCTATTGGCAGCAAAGCGCCAGCACCAAGCATCTTATTTGCGGTGACTTTAATATCGTGCCCGCAGCCATCGACGGATGGCGCGGCGCGGCTGGTGAGGGTTCTATTTTTTACACCCAGGACGAGCGCAAACACCTTCAAGACCTGCTAGACCAAGGCCTAACCGACCTGTTTCGCGATCGCTACCCAGACGCTCAGGAATTTTCATGGTGGGACTACCGCGGCGGTGCTTTTCATCGTAAACACGGCTTGCGCATAGATTTTTTACTTGCAACAGAAACTCTGCANCAGACCACCACAGAAGTGGTCATTGATCGAGAGTACCGCCGCAAGATTGAGGATCTGACACCATCNGATCATGCCCCAGTATTTGCTGACTTAGATATCTAAACAAATCTCGTCGGCCTATTCGCCCGTGCGCGCNGACGCGTTTAGGCGAGTTAATATTTCGCGTGAGGTTTATCGGGTTCGGTAGTAATATACGCCATCTTGATTTCGACCTATATTAAATTTCTATTAAATTCAATAACTTACAAAATTTGCACTCGTTAGTGCACGTTGTTTAGAGAGAACACATGAAAGACCTGACTCGCTATCGCAATATCGGCATTTTCGCCCATGTGGATGCTGGCAAAACCACCACGACCGAGCGAATTCTAAAGCTGACAGGCAAGATTCATAAAATCGGTGAAGTTCACGATGGCGCCGCCACTACCGACTTCATGGAACAAGAACAAGAGCGCGGCATCACAATCCAATCAGCGGCAACCAGCTGCACGTGGGACGACCATCGTTTGAACATCATCGACACCCCCGGACACGTTGATTTCACCATTGAGGTCTATCGGTCTTTGAAGGTATTGGATGGTGGCGTTGGTGTCTTTTGTGGTTCCGGCGGCGTCGAACCCCAATCGGAAACCAATTGGCGCTACGCTAACGAATCCGAAGTTGCGCGGCTGATTTTTGTTAACAAACTCGACCGACTCGGTGCCGACTTTTATCGCGTCGTTGATCAGGTAAAGAATGTGCTCGGCGCAAATCCACTGGTTATGGCCCTCCCAATCGGCGAGGAAGACGAGTTTACTGGGATCGTTGATTTACTGAACGAAAACGCGTGGGTCTGGGACAATAGCGGAAATCCAGAAGCCTACGAGATTACTGATATTCCAGAAGACCTAAAGGATAAAGCAGCTGAATATCGCGAGGCGCTCATCGAAACGGCACTAGAGCAAGATGACGATTTGATGGAGGCCTACCTTGAGGGCGAAGAACCCTCCGTTGACGACATCAAAAAATGTATTCGCAAAGGCACGCGCGATCTCGCGTTTTTCCCGACCTTCTGTGGCTCTGCTTTCAAAAACAAGGGCATTCAACCCATTCTCAACGCAGTCGTTGACTATCTGCCCAATCCGACCGAGGTTGACGCCCAACCCGAGGTAGACCTAGAGGGCAACGAGACTGGAGAGCGGGCTGTTGTCGACCCAGACGCCCCACTGCGCGCGCTGGCTTTCAAGATTATGGACGACCGCTACGGCGCATTGACGTTTACCCGCATCTACTCTGGCAAGATTCAGAAAGGCGACAACGTATTGAATACCTTTACCGGTAAGACCGAGCGCATCGGTCGAATCGTTGAAATGCACGCTGATTCTCGCGAAGAGTTAGACGTAGCCCAAGCTGGAGATATCGTTGCGCTATTGGGCATGAAGAATACTCAAACGGGTCACACTCTCTGTGATCCGACCAATCCGGCGACACTTGAACCAATGGTGTTTCCTGACCCAGTCATTTCTATCGCCGTCGCGCCAAGAGATAAAGCCGGGGCCGAAAAAATGGGCATCGCCTTGTCTAAGATGATTCAGGAAGACCCATCCTTCTATGTCGAGACTGATGAAGAATCAGGCGAAACGATTATGAAGGGCATGGGCGAACTGCACTTGGACATCAAGGTCGATATTCTTAAACGTACTCATGGTGTTGAAGTTGACGTCGGTAAGCCACAAGTGGCGTATCGCGAAACCATCACCCAAACGGTGGAAGATACGTACACACACAAAAAGCAAACGGGCGGCTCTGGCCAATTCGCTAAGATCGATTACGTTATCGAACCTGGCGAAGTTGGCAGCGGTTACGAATTCGAGTCTAAAGTGACCGGCGGCAATGTCCCCCGAGAGTTTTGGCCAGCAATTGAGAAGGCCTTTGGCGTATCAATGGACGAGGGCACGCTTGCCGGCTTCCCACTGTTAGATGTCAAAGTGACGCTCATGGATGGCGGCTTCCATGCCGTTGACTCGTCAGCAATCGCTTACGAGCTGGCAGCAAAGGCCGCATATCGGCAGTCGGTGCCTAAGGCATCGCCACAGCTGCTTGAGCCGGTTATGAAAGTAGACGTATTTACTCCAGACGACCACGTGGGAGACGTGATTGGCGACCTCAATCGCCGCCGCGGCATGATTAAGTCTCAAGAAGCTGGCGTGACCGGCGTACGTGTCAAAGCTGATTGCCCCCTTGCAGAAATGTTTGGGTACATTGGCGATTTGCGCACTATGACCTCAGGTCGTGGCCAGTTCTCAATGGAGTTCTCGCACTACGCCCCATGCCCTTCTAATGTGGCAGAGCAAGTTGTGCAGGAAGTAAAAGAACGGAAGGCGAACAGCTAATACCGTTCGCATTGAACTAAACCGAGGGCCCAATTCGGTCCCTCGGTTTACACGTTGAATCGAAAGTGAACTACATCGCCATCCGCAACGATGTACTCTTTACCTTCTAAACGCCATTTCCCCGCGTCCTTAGCCTGCTGCTCGCCACCTAACTCTACATAGTCTTCAAAGCTGATGACCTCAGCTCTGATAAACCCTTTCTCAAAGTCTGTGTGAATCACACCTGCAGCAGCCGGCGCCTTCGCACCTCTTGGGATCGTCCACGAACGGACCTCTTTAGGGCCAGCTGTAAAGTACTGATGCAGTCCTAAAAGTTTGTAGCCGGCGCGAATAACTCGATGCAGACCTGGCTCGCTCAAATTGAGCGCCTGCAAAAACTCGATGCGCTCTTCGTCCTCCAGCTCAGCAACTTCTGATTCGATCTTGTTGCTCACAACCACCAGTTCGGCGCCTTCGGCAGCTGCAATATCCGCAACAATGGCGACCAGCGGATTGTCCTCAAGGCCGTCTTCAGCGACGTTCGCGATGTACAAGACCGGCTTTGAAGTAATGAAGTGAAACTCACGAATCATCAACTTTTCGTCATTCGACAAATCGATGGAACGTACCGGNGCGCCTTCTTCAAGTGCACCCCGCACTTTTTCCAACACCACCATCATGCCGCGCGCATCCTTATCCCCTGAGGCCGCCACACGGCGAGTACGTTCATAGACGCGCTCTAAGGTATCCAAATCAGCTAAGGCTAGCTCCGTGTTGATCACTTCGATATCGTCAGCTGGAGATACTCGGCCTGAAACATGGACGACATTTTCATCCTCAAAACAGCGCACCACGTGGGCGATCGCATCGGTTTCGCGAACGTGTGCCAAAAACTGGTTACCTAAACCTTCACCTTTGGAGGCGCCTGCGACCAATCCCGCGATATCAACAAACTCCATTGAAGTCGGGATAATTTTCTGCGGCGACACTAACTCAGCCAATTGGTTCAATCGTGGATCTGGAACCGGAACCACNCCAGTATTAGGATCAATAGTGCAGAAAGGGAAATTCTCTGCATCGATTCCCGCACGGGTTAGTGCGTTGAACAACGTCGATTTACCCACATTAGGCATACCAACGATTCCACAATTAAAGCCCATCAAGTTTCTCCTGGATTAGGTTCGATCACCGGGGCNTTCAACTCCGGAGCATGCAGAGCTGTCATGGCGCGTTGCCACTGGCCCTGCACAACATCCGCCATAATAGAGTCGGCAAAATCAACAGACTGAGCAATAAGTTCGCGTTCACTTTGTCGCGGTGTTTGTTGCGTCAAATAAGGAATCACTAGACTCTTTGCTCCTGGGTGGCCAACGCCGATACGCAGACGAAAGAATTCTTTACTACCGCCTAACCCAGCTATAACGCTTTTNACACCGTTGTGACCATTACTACCGCCGCCATGCTTGAGCTTCGCCGTCCCTGACTCAAATGCTACCTCATCGTATGCGATCAATATTTCCAGAGGGTCAAACTTATAGAAACGGCTGACAGCGCCCACTGCTTCGCCGCTGTTATTCATGAACGTACTGGGCACAAAGAATCGAACATCGGTGCCGGCTACTAAACCACGCCCGATTTCGCCTTTAAATTTAGCCTCCAAATTCAGCTGAATTGAATATCTACGCGCCATCTCGCGCACCCACACTGCGCCAACGTTGTGGCGTGTGTCAGCGTACGCTGAGCCAGGATTCCCCAGACCAACAATTAGTTTTAACGCCGCCATGTCATACATTCGGCCGTTTCAACACGCCATTGAGTCGGGCAATGGGCTGCTCGATTATAGCTAGTCTTCGCCGCCTTCATCATCAGTCGCATCCGCGGCATTCGCTTCGGCAGCTGGCTCCGCTTCATCAGCAGCATCTTCGCTGGCGCCGCGACGGGCTGTAACACTCGCAACCGGAATATCACGATCTGCGCCAAAAGCTAGAGCGACCACGGTTACCCCTTCGGGCAATACGAGATCACTTAAATGCACCGACGAACCAGCTGCCACCTCGAGCATATCAACTTCAATAAATTCCGGCAGATTAGCCGGCAAACAGCTGATTTCTACTTCCGTCATATTATGCGTAAGGGTACCGCCTGACATTTTAACCCCGACACACGATACTTCGTTGACGAAGTGCAGCGGTACGTTAACGTTAATTTGTTTGTCGGCACTGATGCGTTGAAAGTCGATGTGCTGAATGCGGCCACTGGCAGGGTCGCGTTGCAGATCTCTGATTACGGCGGCCTCTGATGCGCCTTCGATAGAAACATCCAAGATCTGCGAGTAAAACGCTTCGATCTGCGAAGCCTTTAGGATCTCGTTCCCAGAGAGGGTTAGTTTTTGTGGTGGTGTTTCACCGCCATAAATAATCGCGGGTACTTTTTCTTCCAAACGACGTAGGCGGCGGCTCGCTCCTTTCCCTACATCTGTTCGGATAGTAGCGGTCAGCTTGATTGCTTCTGACATGTGCTATCTCCAATTTAGATTTAAATTTGGCAAGCTTGCGACCAGCTCACCTACTTTATCGTTCGTACTACCTAAACATAGCACTGATCGATTCTTCGTTACTTACTCGGCGAATCGATTCCGCCAGCAAGCGATCCAGGCTCAACTGGGTTATTTTCTGACATCCACGTGCGGCTTCAGACAGTGCAATGGTGTCCGTGACAAGCATCGCGTCCAGATCTGAATTCTCTATGCGCTCAATTGCCGCGCCAGATAACACCGCATGAGTAATGTAACAAACCACCGCAGCAGCGCCCTCTTCTTTTAACGCCGATGCCGCCGTACATAGGGTTCCTGCTGTGTCGACGATGTCATCGACCATGATGCAGGTCTTACCTTTAATGTCACCAATGATGTTCATCACTTTCGTTTCGTTAGCTCTAGGNCGGCGTTTGTCGATGATAGCTAAATCTAGGTCGTCTATTTGTTTCGCGATCGCGCGGGCCCTGACCACACCGCCCACATCCGGTGATACGACAATTGGATTCTCATAGTTTTTGGCGACAATATGGTCGACCAACACCGGTGAGCCGTAAATATTATCTACTGGGATATTAAAAAAACCTTGAATCTGATCAGCGTGCAAATCCACCGTAAGTATTCTGTCAATGCCAACGGTGCTGATCATGTCTGCAACCACTTTNGAGCTAATCGCTACCCGCGCAGAGCGCGGCCGCCGGTCTTGGCGCGCATAACCAAAATAGGGGATCACTGCGGTCACCCGCTGCGCTGACGCCCGATGCAGCGCATCGGCCATAATCAGCAGCTCCATAACGCTGTCGTTAGTCGGTGCGCTGGTCGATTGAAGCAGAAAAACGTCTTTACCACGAACGTTCTCATGAATCTCNACACTAACTTCACCGTCACTGAAACGACCCACGTCCGCGTCGCCTAGCTCCAGATGCAGCTCCTTCGCTACCCGCTCGGCAAGCGTCCGATTGGACCCACCAGAAAAAAGCATTAAATTAGCCAACCGATGCCCCTCAATGTCGCCTCGATCAATCTATCGAAAATGGCTGGGGTGGCAGGATTCGAACCTGCGCATGCCGGGATCAAAACCCGGTGCCTTACCGCTTGGCGACACCCCAATTTTTGCCGAATGTGGATTTCATCTCCCACATCGCGCGTCGCTCAACGTGTTGTTAAGTTGAATGACCCCGACGAACATTACAGTTGGTCAGGCTGCACCAGCACCCTTGAGCGAGCGCGTATTGTCCGGATCAGGTCATTACCTGTCAAACCTGTTATCGCCCGTTACGCCTAAACTTACTCACGAGCAACTTCGCCCGGGTATTCCCACGCTCTAAAGTTAACTGAATAGGCTCAATAATTGGGAGCGTCCCCTGCCCGCCAGGATAAGACTTAAATTGTGCGAAGACGGCCCAACCAAGCTGAACGAACTGCGACTGCCAGTTTGCTGCTGAGTCTGCCCCTACCTCATGCCCAGAGTTGGGTAGTGGGCGCCCAAACAGCCAATGGGGAATAGCCGTCACCGGCAAACCCCAGCCCAATTGCTTACGCATCACTTCCTGGGGCTTACCGATTGCAATAATGTCATCACCACGCAGTACCACCATTTCATCGGTATCGCCTCGCAACTGCAACCGGCCTTGACCAAAATTACCCCAAACATCTATCCGATAAGCGTCTTCAGCTTGACGCCAAAAAAAACGCAAGGAGGTTTTTTGCTTCTCATGAAATACCATCAATTTCCCCTGCACTGAGAAATCTAACTGTTGATCCTCGGTGCTCACGGGCACGGATACACAACCCGACAGCATTATTGGCAAAAACAACAGAACTCGCCTCGGCAACAATATCAACCGTCGCACCGCGACAATTGCTGCTAAAGGCATTAGGCCCGTTCTGCTATAATTTCCGATCGAAAAATTAGACATCTTTTTATGAGCATAGTGGCGTACGGTCTTAATCATCGCACAGCTTCAGTAGAGCTGCGGGAGCGTATTGCTTTTCCAGAAGAAAATCTTAGCGACATGCTTAGTCGATTAACGCACGATTTAAGCAATATTCGCGAAGCCGCCATCGTATCGACCTGCAATCGAACCGAATTATATTGCTCACTGAGCGACGACAATACCCACGACATAAGCCAGTGGCTTAGCGCCACCCGTCCGGTCGATATCACAGAACTGGAGGACTCTAGCTATAAACATTGGGATAAAGACGCGGCGAAACATATGATTCGCGTAGCTGCAGGGCTCGACTCGCAAATGCTGGGCGAGCCCCAAATTATGGGCCAGGTAAAGATGGCCTATGAGGTGGCCCGCAAAACTGGAACCATTGGACCAGACTTAGACCTACTCTCGCGCATGACGTTGCGCACAGCTAAGGACATCCGCACTCAAACAGAGATAGGCCGCAACCCCATTTCAGTGGCTTATGCGGCGGTTTCGTTGGCTACTCAGATTTTTACTAATTTAAATACTAAGCGGGCTTTGCTACTGGGTGCTGGCGACACCATCAGCCTCGTTGCCGAGCACTTGGCCGCTAAGAATATCGCGGGGCTCGCCATCGCTAACCGAACTCTGGCCAATGCCCAAGTGCTAGCAGCAAAATTCGACGCCGTGGCCATGCAATTAAGCGATGTTGCGGGCCGGCTGGCGGACTACGACGTCGTTATCAGTTCCACCGCCAGCAGTTTGCCCATCCTCGGCAAAGGCGCCGTAGAAGCCGCAATAAAAAAGCGCAAACGTAAGCCAATGTTCATGGTCGACATCGCAGTGCCCAGAGACATCGAAAGCGAAGTAGGCAGNTTGCCAGACGTTTACCTGTACACTATCGACGATCTGAGCAACATCGTCCAAGCTAACATCGAGCAACGTCAAAAAGCGGCACAGGGCGCCGAGGTGATCGTCGATATGGGTACAGAGCGGTACGAGCGGGAACGCCGCATCCACAGTGATAAGGCACTGCTGACACGCTTGCGCGACGAAGCTGAGGCNACGCGCGTCCAAGAACTAAATAANGCGCTTAACTCGCTAGAACAAACGGGCGATGCTGAAGCCGCTTTNACTCAGCTCAGCAGGGCCTTAACCAATAAGCTGATCCACCCGCCCACGGCTGCGATACGCACAGCAAGTGCTGATGGAAAAACAGAATTAGTCGATCAGCTGCGNCAGGTTTACCAACTTGATGACGCACCTGCCAACGAACCAAAGCCAAACCTCTCTGAATCATCCAAAAAAACCGACTGATATGGAACTTTCTGCATCCATGTTCGCCAAACTGGCCGATCTCACGGATCGGTTTGAGGAAGTTTCAGCGCTCTTGTCCGACTCCGAGACTATGTCGGATCGGGATAAATTCACGGCATTGTCCAAAGAGTTCGCCGAGATCGAACCCGTGGTTATTTGTTATCAACAAGTCAACAAACTTAATGAGGAACTTGAAGGAAACACAGCGCTTCTGGAGGACGACGATCCTGACATGCGTGAGCTAGCAGAGCAGGAAATTNNTGANACAAAAGCACTGCTGAGTGCTTTGCACCAACAATTACAGACGCTTTTGCTGCCTAAAGATCCTAATGACAAGTCCAATGTGTTTTTGGAAATTCGCGCCGGAACAGGCGGGGATGAGGCGGCTATTTTTTCCGGCGATTTATTTCGCATGTATAGCAAATTCGCCGAGGCCAAGGGCTGGCAGATTGAGATCATGAATGAGCGACCAGGTGAGCACGGCGGCTACAAAGAAATCATTTCGCGTATCGCAGGCAACGAGGTATACAGCCAATTGAAATTTGAGTCCGGCGCCCATCGGGTACAGCGCGTGCCGGATACCGAATCTCAAGGCCGCGTGCATACCTCTGCCTGCACCGTTGCAATCATGCCCGAAATCGCGGAAATAGACTCAATAGAAATTGACAAAAAAGACATTCGGGAGGATACCTTTCGAGCCTCTGGTGCAGGAGGACAACACGTCAATAAAACGGACTCCGCAATTCGGCTAACGCATTTGCCTACGGGGACGGTCGTGGAGTGTCAGGACGAGCGATCACAGCACAAAAATAGAGCCCGAGCGTTATCGCTGCTACAGGCGCGGCTCTTGGATGCTGCACAGTCTAAGCAACAAAATGAGCAGGCCGAAAGTCGTCGTCAGTTGGTCGGTTCTGGAGACCGCTCCGAACGCATTCGCACNTACAATTTCCCGCAGGGCCGGGTGACAGACCACCGTATAAATCTCACCCTATATAAGCTCGATGAGGTCATCGAAGGCAATTTAGACGCTTTAGTTCAGCCGCTTGTTCAAGAACATCAAGCGGATCAGTTACAGCAACTTGCCGACGGATGANCATCNAGNCCCAAACTGTTGCCACACCCTCCTTTGACCAATGGCGCCGCAGTAAACCTGCGTTAACGCGACTAGAATGCGACTTGCTACTCGGTCTCGTGACTAACATGAGTCGGACACAAATCGTCATCAACTCTGATCAGACATTGGACCATACACAGCTAAAAAGATTGGAAGCGCTGGAGAGTGCGTTCAACAAGGGCACACCACTTGCTTATCTACTTGGCGAGAAAGAGTTTTTCGGCCTCGCTTTCGATGTCAGTCCTGCCGTATTGGTGCCTCGCCCGGAAACCGAATTATTGGTCGAACTGACGATCGAAAGAATTGACGCGGGTCAAAGCATATTAGATGCGGGAACGGGCAGTGGAGCCGTCGCGGTCGCCATTGCGCATACTCGGCCCAAAGTAGAGGTCACCGGATGCGACAATTCGGCAGCGGCACTGGAGATCGCACGCGCAAACGCCATAAAGCATAGGGCCCCGGTCACCTTTTATCAAAGCGACTGGTTCGCGCAATTGCCAGCGCGCAAATGGCATATGATCGTTAGCAACCCACCCTATATCGCTCCCGAGGATCCCCACTTAGCCGCCTTGAGTGCGGAGCCCAAAAGNGCGTTGGTTGCAGGAAATANAGGCCTNTGTGCACTCGCNCATATTATCGAACACNGCCCTAGNCTCCTCCATGGAAATGGCTGGCTGCTGCTCGAACACGGCTATGATCAGGCTAAGTCTGTGCGCCGACTTATGATCGACAGAGGCTTTGTTGGCGTTGAATCGGTGCTCGACCTCGGCAATATAGAACGCGTTACGCTNGGCCAATGGCATGGATGACACCGAGCTTCTACGTTACAGCCGACAAATTATGCTGCCAGAACTGGACATTGCCGGCCAACAGCGGCTCGCCAANGCAGCAGTACTCATCGTTGGACTGGGCGGTTTGGGTTCTCCATTNGCGCTCTATTTGGCGAGTTCCGGCGTTGGCGAACTGGTCCTGGTGGATGATGATCACGTTGATGAATCCAATTTGCAGCGTCAAATCGTCCATACCGAAGCAAGCATTGGCGCAAATAAAGCTGAGTCGGCGGCGGCGCGTATTCACGCGCTCAACAATAGCACTAAGTTGACCAGCATCACNCATCGGCTAGAACGTAAGGAATTCGCGAAATTGCTTGAGACAGTACAACTCGTCTTTGATGCAACCGACAATTTGGCGAGCAGACATTTCCTAAACGAGATGTGTTGGCGCAACGGAGTACCGCTAGTTTCGGGCGCTGCTATTCAATGGCAAGGTCAGGTTACTCTTTTCGATCCAAACGATAAACGCTCCCCATGCTATCGCTGCCTGTATCCAAGCGACGATGCAGCAATGGCACTCAACTGCTCAGAAAACGGTGTGATTGCACCGCTGGTCGGCATTATTGGAAGCGTTCAGGCACTGGAAGGCATAAAGTATTTGGCGGGCATTACTCCTACCTTGGCTGGGTACGTTTTGTACTTCGACGGTAAATACATGGAGTGGCGCAAGCTGAGATTAGCGCCACTTAAGGATTGTGCTGTCTGCGGAGGGTGAGCTCGAATTGAGACGCCAGCGCATCGAGAAGCACCTGCTCTGTCTCCTTGAGGTCCACTGCCCCGAAATTAGCGAGGTGGGTCACGCCCACATCGGTCAGACCGCAGGGATTGATTCGAGCGAAAGGCTCTAAGTCCATGTCAACATTGAAACTCAAACCGTGGTAACTGCAGCCCCGCCGCACGCGCAAACCCAGCGCCCCAATTTTGTCATCGCCTACATAGACCCCGGGCGCATCTGCTCGGGCGTAACCTTCAACACCGAAAACACTTAAAGTACGCAACATGGCTTTTTCCATTCCGCAGACTAAATCGCGCACTCCTATACCCAACCGACGCAAATCAAACAATAAATAGGCGGTGATCTGTCCCGGACCATGGTAGGTGACCTGACCCCCACGATCAGACTGCACCACAGGAATCTCGCCAACACCAAGGATGTGCTCAGATTTGCCCGCCTGTCCTTGGGTATAAACTGATCGGTGTTGAGTTAACCAAATTTCGTCGGCACTGCTGTCGGTCCTTTCACGGGTGTAGGCTTGCATATCCGCGAACACTCGGTCGTAGCGGGTCAAACCTAAATCACGAACATTTGTGAGCTGCTCGGCCAACGCTTAAAACACCATTCTTACAGAGGAGTCTGACATAAGATCCGCATAGAGTTCGCGTAACTGCTGCTCACCCTGTGCCATCAAAGTAATCCGCACCGCTAAGAATTTTGCACCCCTACTCTGACGTGTTGTAACGTCGTCTGGTGTTAGATCTGGCGCATGGTTACGTACAATGTCGACAACCCTGAGTGCCGCGCCCTCGTGGGCTACCGCGATTACTTTAATCGGATAGCGACAAGGAAACTCTATTTTCGGCCTATCCGTCATCACTAAAAATTGAAGCGTAAAATAAATAAATTGAATCGCCCAAGCGACCAACGAAACCCGACTCTTCTACTTCATTCAGCGTAACCAGCGGCGCCGAATAAAGCACTTCGCCATCCAAACTCAGCGTTAGTTCACCGACTGGTTGTCCTGCCGAAAACGGTGCCTCGAGATAGGCCGCCATGGCCATCTCGACCTCAATATCGTCGTAATACCCTCTTGGAAAAGTCACTATTACATCTTCCGCAACGCCAACCTCAACTGTATCCGCGTCGCCGTAATACACATCCTGCTGCCGCAGGTTGATGCCTGCCTCGTAAAGCGTTTGAGTATCAAAGTTACGGAAACCATATGACAGCAATTTCTGGCTCTCACGCATACGCGCCTGATCACTGTCTGCACCCATAACAACACTAACCAGCCTTACACCGTTGCGCTCTGCCGAGGCCACCAAACAATAGCCGGCTGCTGCCGTATAGCCTGTTTTAACGCCGTCTACTGAGCGGTCACGCCACAGCAGCTTATTGCGATTAGGCTGAGCAATGTCATTAAATTTGTAGCTGCGCTGGGAGTACAACTTGTACTGCTCAGGATGATCCCTAATCAACGCGATAGTGAGACGCGCAAGATCTTCTGCAGTGCTGTAGTGATCGTCATTGGGCAAGCCAGTGGCATTCAAAAAACTAGAGTTCTTAAGTCCGAGTGCTCGAGCCTGCTGATTCATCATGTCTGCAAAAGCGTCTTCACTACCGGCTATATATTCCGCTATAGCCACGCTGGCATCGTTACCCGACTGGATAATAATGCCTTTTAAGAGGTCATCTACCGCAACCTCCGTACCCTCGCGGATAAACATCTTCGAGCCACCGGTGCGCCATGCCTCGACGCTGATTGGCGCCATTTCGTCCCCTTTTAGACGACCGGATTTGAGTTCCTCTTCAACAATATAAGCCGTCATGATTTTCGTAAGACTGGCTGGAGGAATGCGCTTCGCCGAATTTCTTTCCACTAGTACTTCTTGCGAATTCGCGTCTACAAGCAAATACGAAGAAGACGCTAATGTCGGCGGCGGCGGAATGATAGGCGCTGCTGCAGCGCTCCCTGCTACGATGGCTAAAACCCAAATCCCACGGGTGGCCCAGTCAATTGATGCTTGATGCAATACCATCGTCCCTAAACTTTTTTCGAGCTGAGCAGTCTAACAGTTTCGTCAGCATGCGCTAAGCTACTGCACAGCAAGAATGGTGATCTCGCCTAAATCCATCGTGGTTAACAGCGCTTGCAGCCGCTCAAGTTCGGCCCCACCAGAAACCGGCCCAAGCTCAAGGCGATAGAGCATTTGCCGATTTTGCGTAATTCGGGCGGTTAGACTGAGTGGTACTAGGAACCGCTGCATGATCCGGCGAGCTTGTGCCTGATCGAGGAATGTGCCCACCGCAATAAAATAAGATTGCTCCGCGGGCTCATTCATCTCTACCACTTCAACGGAAACTTGGGCAGTACCTTGTTCATGAAAGCCAAGCTTCACAGCAGCGGCGAAGGACAGATCTATTATACGCCCGCTATGAAAGGGACCGCGGTCATTGATTCGCACGATGGTGGATTTGCCATTTTCAATATTCGTCACTCGAGCAAAGCACGGGATCGGTAACGAGCGATGAGCCGCAGTAAGCTGATACATATCGAAAGGCTCTCGACTCGATGTCAGCCGCCCATGGAATTTGACCCCATACCAAGAGGCGCTACCCGTCTGACGGTATCCTCGGGCACTGTTCATGACCCGATATTGCTTACCCCAAACCTCGTAAACNGGCCCATTACCCAAGGCACTGGGCGGTAAGGATTCCACCCGCGGGTCAGGCAAATTGGCCAACCGTATTAGTTCATCAGAGCTCAAGTCCGGCGCCGAATCTTGAATCGCCCCCTTTGAAGGAGGCGCAATCGAGGGGGTAGTGCACCCAAGGAGCATCACCGGAATTGATACCCAGCAAAAATACAGCGTCCAGCGACTAGCCAATAGGTTGCTTCCGCCGTCTCAGAATTTCCTGGCCCAACTGATAGACAGCCATTGCGTACAAGCGGCTATGGTTGTAGCGAGTAATGACATAGAAATCGTTAAATCCGAGCCAATACTCAGGATTTTTCCCACCCGAGAGCCGCAACAAAAGGACCCTCGCTTCGGGGTCAAGGCCATCGGCAATTACACCCATTTCAGTCATTTCTGCCACCGAGTGAGTTGGCTTTAAAGACTCGTTGGCTAGGCTGCGTAACTGCTCTGTCTCCGTTTTAATCTGCACCGGGACCGTGACATCGCCAACCCCCCGCCACCCGTGACGACTAAAGTAATTAGCGACGCTGCCTATGGCGTCAATTCGGTTCTGCCAAATATCACGAACCCCGTCTTGATCGAAATCTACTGCATAACTGCGATAACTTGACGGGATGAATTGGCCATAACCCATGGCGCCAGCATAAGAACCCAACAAACTCATTGGGCTTTTACCCTCCTCTCGCGCCAACAAGAGAAATTGTGTTAGTTCCTTGCGGAAGAAGCGTGCCCGGGGAGGATAATCGAATGCCAAAGTCATCAGCGCATCAACTACTCTGTGCTTACCAGTAACCCGACCGTAACGTGTCTCGACGCCGATGATTGCGACAATCACCTCTGGAGGGACGCCGTACTCTTTTTCCGCTCGCTGCAAAGTCGCTTGATTTTGTTGCCAGAACTCCACACCTCCAGCGATGCGCTGTTCATCCAAAAAAATCTTACCGTACTCGTGCCAATTCAAGCGCCGCTCAGCAGGCCGCCGCATAAGATCGATAATATCTTGGCGGCGCTCAGCTGCCGCCAGCACTTCCTCTAGCTCTTGGCGCGAAAAATTATGTTCAGCAATCAACTCTACAATGTAGGCCTCGACCTCTTGCCGAGCGAGGTAACTCTCCGCGCTGGCTACCGTTGAGAACGTCGCGACGATGGTTAACCCAAGGCCTAGAATCAGTTTACTCATGACGATCTCCCCATTTTTAGTACTGCATGCCGAACATAAACTACCAAGCTTTGTGCGTGCGCATTGACATAATTATGCCGAAACTGGCCATTAGCGTAATGATGGATGTGCCGCCATAGCTCACCAACGGCAACGGTACACCGACGACGGGTAACAGACCGCTAACCATGGCAATGTTAACGAATACATAAATAAAGAAAGTGAGCGTTAAAGCGCCTGCAAACAATCGACCAAACGTACTTTGCGCGGAACATGCGAGCACCAAACCCCGCGCTATGATGCCTAAATAAAGCAACAGCAAGACCAACACGCCGACCAAACCAAATTCCTCGCCCACCACCGCGATAATAAAATCCGTCCGCGCTTCGGGCAAAAAATCTAAGTGGCTCTGCGTACCCTGCAGTAACCCCTTACCGAACAAACCACCAGAACCAATAGCAGTTGTGGATTGGATAATGTTCCAACCCGCTCCCAGCGGATCACTTTCAGGATCAAAGAGCGTGATGATCCGCTGACGCTGATAACCTTGCAAAGCGAACTGCCATAAAATGGGAGCAGCCGCAGCGATCACAAACGCGGCATAGGCGAGATAGCGCCAAGACAACCCAGCCAGCATCAACACTGCGATACCAGCGCCCGCCACCAAAATCGCTGTCCCTAAATCCGGCTGGGCCGCAATGGCCAGTGCGGGCAGTAGAATAATCAATAGCGAAAAGAATACGTGTCGCGCGGAAGGAGGCAATACGCGCTGCTGCAAATACCACGCTAAAGCCATTGGCACCGCTATCTTCATAAGCTCAGACGGTTGGAAGCGCAACAACCCAGGTATTTCCAGCCATCGTTGAGAGCCTTTCACTCTTACGCCAACTAACAGCACGGCCACCAACAACACGAGCCCCAAAATATAAACATATGGAGCCCAGCGAAAATAAAGGCCAGGCGGTAACTGAGCCGCTGCGACCAAAACCACCATCGCGACTAAGACCCGCTGGAACTGCGCGTCAAACAGACGAGCCTCATCGCCTGCTGCGCTGAACAGCACGACCAGACCGAAGGCTAACACCATAAAGATTAACGCCAATAGCAACGGGTCCAAATGCCGCTTGCCCAACCAATGCCGTTCAGCTGAATCTCTGGAATCAGGCAATTGACGCTGAAAATCCATACTCACTGTTAAGTCTTCTCCCTGACTTATTAGTCATCCCTTAGTTAAGAGGCGTGACAACAAGTTTTTATGATTGTCCAACAATATTGGAGCCGAAACTTGCAGATATTAAAACTTGCAATATAAGAAATATCTGACGAAAAGGTGAGATTCTCTGAACCTCTTAAATGTGCAGGTTGCACTTCTGAGGTTCTGCCACACCCGAAGCACAGATCTTTGACTCGTGTTTGGTTGATGCCGCAGCCACCTAAGTTATTCCATCGCAACCGAAGGACCCAAATAGGCATCTATTACTTCCTTAGCCACCGGCGCAGCAACGGAACTACCGCCGCCACCATTTTCGACCAGCACGGCCAGAGCAATCTGCGGGTCTTCAACAGGCGCAAACGCCATAAACCACGCATGCTTACGGCGAAATTCTGACAGATCCTCTTCGTCGTACTCTTCGCCTTGGCGAATTTCCACGACTTGGGCCGTACCGGATTTGCCAGCCATACGATAGCCAATACTCTGCCCTATATAAGCCCAAGCGGTGCCATTGCCGCGGAATCCCTGACCGCCAAGGTGCACAACATCCTCCATCGCCGCAACGATCTGCTGCCAGTCCTCCGCAGACAAATCTGACGTTTGCTCCGATGGGAGTGGCGCAAACGACGCCGTTGACTTGTCGTCTCCGCTCATAACCATCCGCGGTCGTACAACGCGCCCACGGTTAGCAATCATCGCAGCATACGTCGCTATCTGCAGGGGCGTTACAAGTAAATCACCTTGCCCGATCCCCAGATTAACGGAATCACCCTGATACCACTTTTCGCCTTTTGCACCAAGCTTCCATTCTGGATCTGGCACCAAGCCGCGGCTGGCATCACGAATGTCTACAGCAAGGTTTTGCCCAAAGCCGAACTCTCCCGCAAACCGAGCTAAGTAGTCGATGTCTAAACGGGACGCGACATCATAGAAGTAAACATTCGATGAGCGGTATATAGCCTTTCGTAAATCAACAATACCCTGGCCGCCAGAATCATCTACAGTCCAAGACCAATCTCGATACTCGCGCTCGCCACCTGTCAAACGGAAGGAGCCGCGGTCTTCTATTTTTGTATCCCACTGCATCGCACCGCTGGCGATACCTGCGAGCCCGACCACTGGCTTAAAGGTTGAACCGGGAGCATATTGCCCATTCGTCGCACGGTTAAAAAGCGGTAAATAAACGGATTCACTTAACGCTCGGAACTCGCTGTCACTCATCCCAACAACGAACTGGTTCGGGTCATAACTTGGCTTGCTCACCAGGGCCAAAACACCACCGGTCTTCGGATCCAGAGCCACAATCGCGCCTCGNCGCTCGCCTAATGCGTTGACCGCCGCTCGCTGAAGCTGTGCGTCTAAATATAAGGTTATGTTGCGCCCAACTGATGGCGGGTCGATGTCAATAATGCGCGTCACGCGCCCATGGGCATCGGTTTCAACCTGTTGAAAACCTGGGCGGCCATGCAAATCTGATTCGTAATAGGCCTCTACACCACGCTTACCCACAAACTGGGTCGCTCGATATCTCGACGGGTCTACTTGCCGCAAATCTTCTTCGGTCATTCGCCGGACCGAGCCGACCGCATGAGCCGCAATACCTGCCTGCGGGTAATACCGCTGCAGCCGCGTAATCACTTTGACCCCATCCAAGTAATGTCGGTCAACAGCGAGGGCGGCAATATCCGCATTAGAGAGATTTTCAGCTAGCACTACTGGCTCACCAGGGCGGCGACTGCGTTTTACCCGTTGATAGAATTGCTCGACTTGCTCTTCAGACAAGGTAACGATTCCTCTTACCCGTTGAATCATCGCCTCAAGATCCTCAACCCGCTCAACCACAATGCCCAGCGCCGACGATGGACGATTGTCTGCCAACAGTAGGCCATTGCGATCGAAAATTAGCCCTCGAGGAGGCGCTAGCGGCTGTACCTGAATCCGGTTTTTGTCAGAGCGATATTGATAACTTTCATGTTCATATACTTGCAGTTGCACAAAACGCGCCGCTAAGACACCTAAGCATAAAACTATAATTACAAAGAAGGTGATTGCCCGCCGAATAATCAGCGCGCGTTCTCTATTTGGATCTTTGATTGCAAGAGCGACTGCCAAATCAAACCCCTAAGTCCTGTGATATGGATGTCCGCTATTTATGCTGTCGGCACGGTACAGCGCCTCGGCAAGCACTACTCGCACTAAGTAATGCGGCAACGT
Source organism: Gammaproteobacteria bacterium (assembly GCA_002704325.1). Classification (GTDB taxonomy): domain Bacteria; phylum Pseudomonadota; class Gammaproteobacteria; order Pseudomonadales; family Azotimanducaceae; genus UBA4421. Next base: position 32,231 of record PAFJ01000001.1, read on the forward strand.
TAATTTTGACAGGGATATGCATTCATTTGCACGTGCCAAAACTGACTCAGAGAGACCATTTGCGCCCCCGATCACCATTACAACCCCAGATCGGTGCATTTGCCACGACTTAATTCGCTCTGCTAACTGCATACTCGATGTCTGTTGGCCATGTTCATCAAGCGCAACAACCAGGTCGTTATCGCCGATTCTAGCAAGCACCTTTTCAGCCTCTTGCGCGTTAATTTTAGTACGATCCGAGTGATGCCTAGGAGCAGGAATTTCTTCCAACATTAAACGCACCCCGCGAGAGAGTCGCTTAGCGTATTCAGCGAACCCAGCCTGCATCCAGGCGGGTGATTTGCTTCCGACGGACAATATACGAATCAGCACAGGCGCGGCGCTAGTTCAATTGCCCACTGTCAGGCGCGGCATCAGACCAAAGGCGTTCCAACTCATAAAAGCCCCGAGCTTCTGCATTCATCACATGAATCAATACATCACCAAGGTCCACGAGCACCCACTCATAACTCTCGCGACCTTCCACACCTAGCGGCTGCACTCCCAACGCCTTCGATGATTCAGTTGCCGTATCTACAAGCGCTTTGACATGTCGATTAGAGCCGCCGCTGACTAAAATCATATGGTCCGTCATAGGCGTAAGCTTGGATACATCCATCGACAGAATTTCCTGCCCCTTCATGTCCTCGAGTGTCGCAACCATGTGGTCACGCAGTTCACTTGGCCTCAAAAAGATTTCTCCCTTGCACTGATATTGTCTTCATATAGTTTGTTTCGCCTTATGTATTGCTCCACGTCCGCTTCCACTAAGTCAGCGATACTCTGACCTAATGCAATTCGTTGACGTATTTCCGTCGAGGAAACCGCTCGCATAGGCAGGTTCGCGCGCACGATTTGGCCGTTCCGCGTCGCATCAAAATAGGCTGTTTCGTGCTTACGGCACAGCGCTTTTATTTGCTCGGAGAAACCAATATTTTGGCCCGGCCGAGGAATGACGACCAGATTGCAATGATCCAACAAATTTTCCCATCGGCGCCAAGATGTCAGCGTCGCGAAAGAATCCTCACCTACGATCCAGCACAGTACCGCCTGCGGAAATTCGCTTTGCAGCAGGCTTAACGTATCTACCGTAAAAGAACGGCCGCCTCGACGCACTTCAACGTCGTCGGCAATGAGTCCTTGACGGTTAGCGCACACGGCTTTGAGCATGGACCAGCGATGGGCGGTCATCGCCTGTTCTGAGGATTTATGCACAGGCTGTGCATTCAATACCATCCTTATCACGTCTAGACCTAAAAATTTCCTTACGCACTCTGCAGCGTGCACATGGCCGCAATGAACTGGGTCAAATGTACCGCCGTACAATCCTATCAGCATAGGCGGCGCCCTGCGCGGCTAGCGATTACGGACTTCGCCATCACCGTACACAATATACTTTTGCGAGGTCAGACCTTCTAAACCTACAGGCCCTCTAGCATGGAGTTTGTCGGTTGAGATACCGACCTCTGCGCCAAGCCCATATTCGAAGCCATCGGCAAACTGAGATGACGCATTAACCATGACAGACGCCGAATCTACCGCTTGAATGAACTGTCTAGAATGGCTGTAATTTTCAGTGACAATGACATCGGTGTGGCCCGAACCGTAGCGATTAATATGGTCGATTGCTGACTCCATCCCCCCAACAACTTTTATGGCCAAAATAGGTCCTAAATATTCCTCTGACCAATCAGCCTCGGTCGCCGGCCCCATATCCGCAATGGCAAGAGTACGTTCACACCCACGCAACTCGACACGTACAGCTGCAAATTTTTCGACCAATGGCGGCAATACCTTTGGGGCGATCTGCTGGTGAACCAACAGCGTCTCCATGGCGTTACATACCGCATACTTCTCGGCTTTGGAGTTGAACGCGAGTTCAATCGCTTTGCTGGCATCAGCGTCTGCGTCTATATAAACATGGCAGATGCCGTCCAAATGTTTAATCACCGGAATGCGAGTCTCACGACTAACGCGCTCGATAAGCCCCTTGCCTCCTCTAGGCACAATCACATCAACATACTCATCGAGCTTAAGCATTTCGCCAACAGCGGATCGATCTGTGGTGGTGACCAGCTGCACACATGCCTCTGGCAAACCTGCAGCGACAACGCCCGTCGTAACACAGGCCGCAATAGCTTGATTTGAGAGAAACGCCTCCGAGCCACCGCGCAAAATGCAGGCATTCCCAGCTTTAAGACACAGCGCCGCCGCATCAACCGTAACGTTCGGGCGGGACTCATAAATCATCCCTATGACACCTAGTGGAACGCGCATTTTCCCGATCTGAATGCCTGTCGGCCGATAACTAAGATCTGTTATTTCGCCAATCGGATCTTTCAATCCGTCGATCTGCACCAGACCCTCAATCATCTGATCGATCCCCTTGTCCCCGAGCAATAGGCGGTCCACAAGCGGCTGGTCTACATTGTTGTCCTGAGCACCGGCCATATCAGCGGCATTAGCTGCTTTTATGTTCTCACGCTCAGCGTCGAGCGACTCGGCAATGCTCAATAACGCTTTAGATTTAATGGCGGTAGACGCTACTGCTAAGGCCCGAGAAGCCTCACGGGCAGCAACACCCATCTGTTGCATAACTGTACTAATTGGCTGATTCATCCCTCAATTATAGAGATAACCTGAGACCTCGCTAGCATCGATTGCAGCGCCGACACCTAGGTGTTCAATCACGGAATTTGCCAACCAACCGTTGCAACTCGCTCAAACGCTCTTTTGGCCAAGTAATCTGCAACAACGTCTGCTTAATTTCCGGCTCTATTGGCAAAAGGTCTGCCAACCGATAGCTGACCGAACGCGCTTGCTGAAGATCCACCTGAGGATTCAATTGTTTGATCAGCGGATGCTGCAATAAGTCTTTGAGCACCGCGATCAATGGTTCGTGATCATCAGTCAATTCACCCGCTGATTCTTCAGGCAAAAACTGCACGCTTCCCATCAACAAGCCATCCTTTTGCTGCGCCAAGTCTAGAAGCGAGAATTTGCGCCGCCCCTGAGCAACAATCCCAAGTAAGCCATTATCTGCCTGATTAAAGTCGACAATTTCCGCTTCTGTGCCAACCGCGAAGAGCTCTTGGTCTGCGGCAGAGGAACCCGCCCCCGCGATAACCTCAACGCCCTCTCGCAATAACACGACGCCGAAATTCGCCTGCTCTCGCATGCACCAGCGAACCATGTCGACATATCTCGGTTCGAAAATTCGCAGGGGCAATACCCCGCCAGGAAATAATACCGTTCGTAACGGAAAAATCGGCATGCTGCCTTGCTCATCAACACTTATCTGCGACTTCTGCGACACTAAACTCTCACGTTTATTTACGTTGAAAACTATAGCTGCGTTGTTCGNCTGCTGGCAATGCTATGCTTGGCTTTTAGCCACCGTGCTTTCTAGCAAAGGAATCGCACCGAGATGGATTGGTTGCAAGTAGTCATTTTGAGTTTGATCCAAGGCATTACCGAATTCTTGCCGATCTCTAGCTCGGCTCATCTCATAATCCCAGCGCAACTATCCGCCTGGCCAGATCAAGGCCTGGCGTTCGACGTTGCCGTGCATTTTGGAACACTGATCGCCGTTATTGCCTACTTTCGTACGGAGCTAGCCACTATGCTTGCATCCACCTTGGGNGCACCGGCANAGCTACGTGCGCATGGTTGGCACGCAGTAATAAGCGCGCAGGACGGGGACTCTGACATTCGGCAGGTCCTTCAGCTCGTCGCAGCGACATTACCAATCGTNATAGTGGGATTTTTGGCNCAGGACATCATCGACAGTGCGCTTCGCTCCATCACCGTCATCGCGACAACAACCTTAGTCTTTGGTCTCGCGCTGTGGTACGCAGATTCTCGCCCGCAACAACAAAAAAATATGACCTTCCCTGCTGCGCTGTTAATCGGTTTGGCCCAATGCATCGCGTTAATACCGGGCACGTCACGCTCAGGTATCACGATCACCGCAGCTTTGATGGTTGGCCTAGGTCGAACCCAAAGTGCGCGTTTTTCGTTCTTGCTGGCGATACCTACGATTTTCGGAGCACAACTCTTAATGATGCTGGACCTGAGCCTTGCGGAACTGCTGAACGATGCCCTAGTTATGTTGAGTGCGGCGACACTAGCAGGCTTAAGTGCCTATGTTTGTATCCACTTTTTCATCGAGCTGGTCGAACGCACAGGCATGCGTCCTTATGTCTACTATCGCATCATCCTCGGACTCACGTTATTTGGCATCATCGCAACGGCGTAAGCGAAAACTCAGCATTACTAAAATGGAATGTCGTCTTCGAAATCATTGGCATCGGAGAGAGTAGGCGAGTTGTCCATGGACATTCCCGCAGGTGCTTGTGCAGCAGTAGAATCGAATCCTGACGGCGGCGGACTAATTTGGCCACCGCCCGCTTCCATGCTGCCACGGCTGTCGAGCATCTGCATTTCCCGAGCATTGATCTCGGTACGATATTTCTTCTGGCCATCAGCTTCCCAACTGGAGGTGCGCAACTGGCCCTCGATATAGACCTTGGAGCCTTTGCGCAAATATTCACCAGCGATTTCGCCTAACCGCGCAAAACAAACCACGTTGTGCCATTCCGTTCTTTCTTGCTGTTCTCCAGACGCTCGGTCTCGCCATGACTCTGAGGTCGCAACGCTGAAGCGGGTAACTGCCGTACCATTTTGGGCATACCGCGTTTCCGGGTCACGACCTAAGTTCCCCACTAAAATGACTTTGTTGACGCCTCTTGCCATGTCGATCTCCGCCTATGCAATCGCTTCAAGTGTAGTCTAAAGCGTTCCGCACCCCCAACGGAAGATCCTTGCACATGTTCATCACGCAGCATGGAGAATACTGTTGTTGGCTTTNCACCATCCAGTTATGTTGGATGCTTTTCGACAAATGACAGAAGCGAGTTTATTCGGTTGGACACAATATCGGTTAAGGGTGCACGCACTCACAATCTGCGCAATATCGACCTAGACATTCCTCGAGATAAGCTGGTCATAATCACTGGTCTATCCGGCTCTGGAAAATCTTCACTCGCGTTCGACACCCTATACGCAGAGGGTCAGCGGCGTTACGTAGAGTCGCTATCTGCTTACGCTCGCCAATTCCTATCGATGATGGAAAAACCAGACGTCGACCACATCGAGGGTTTATCGCCAGCTATTTCGATAGAACAGAAGTCGACGTCCCACAATCCTCGTTCGACCGTTGGCACGATTACCGAAATCTACGATTACTTGCGGTTGCTATACGCGAGAGTTGGAGAGCCGCGCTGCCCCACCCATGATCTACCTCTTGATGCGCAAACCGTTAGTCAAATGGTCGATCAAGTGACAGAGCAGCTGGGCGAAAAACGCGTCATGGTGCTCGCTCCAATCGTTGATGAGCGTAAAGGCGAACATTTGCATGTTTTTCAAGAATTACGCAGTAACGGCTTTGTTCGCGTGCGCATAGACGGATTGGTAGTCGACCTCGACGAAGCGCCGGCCCTAGACAAAAACAAGAAACACTCCATTGAAGCTGTCATCGACCGGGTGAGGGTACGAGATGATATTACGCAACGCCTAGCAGAAAGCTTCGAAACCGCATTGGAATTATCTGATGGCATTGCATTGGTTATGGACATGGATGATCCGAATGCAAACCCCATTGTGTTCTCCGCCAAGTTTGCTTGCCCCAGCTGCGGTTACGCAATTGCTGAACTAGAACCAAGAATGTTTTCTTTTAATAACCCTGCAGGCGCGTGCGCCACCTGCGACGGCCTAGGGGTAACACAATTTTTCGATGAAGACCTCATTGTTGCCGACTCAGATCTTTCTCTCGCAGAAGGCGCCATTCGGGGCTGGGATAGACGCAACATCTACTATTTTCACATGCTCAGTTCATTGGCTGATCATTTTGGTTTTGACGTTGAAGTCCCTTTCAAAAAACTCGGCAAAAGACATCAAGATGTAATACTGCATGGCAGCGGCCGCCAACAAATTGATTTTAGCTACGCCAACGATCGTGGCGACATCATTCAAAGACGGCATCGTTTCGAGGGCGTAGTGCCAAATATGGAGCGGCGTTTTCGCGAAACCGATTCCTCGATGGTGCGAGAAAACCTGCAAAAGTACTTACGCGTTGCTGACTGCCCTGATTGTTCAGGAACGCGATTGCGCCAAGAATCACGCCACGTTTTTATCGGTGGAACGAACCTCCCTGAGGTTACTAATAGGTCAGTGGCAACCACCCTTGAGCACTTTGCAAAACTTAAACTGCGAGGCCAAAAAGCAACCATCGCCGAGAAAATCCTTAAAGAGATTCAGGCACGCTTGCAGTTCTTGGTCGATGTTGGGCTGAATTACTTAACTCTGGATCGCAGCGCTGAAACCCTGTCAGGCGGAGAAGCCCAACGGATTCGGCTGGCCAGCCAAATTGGTGCCGGATTGGTCGGCGTTATGTACATCCTTGATGAACCGTCAATTGGTTTACATCAACGAGATAACGAGCGGCTACTGAAAACCTTAGAGCACCTGCGTGATCTCGGCAACACCGTACTGGTAGTGGAGCACGATGAAGAAGCGATGCGCAGAGCAGATCATCTCATCGACATTGGTCCAGGCGCGGGAGTTCACGGCGGCAAGATTATTGCCCAAGGTTCGTTTAAGGAAGTGGCCAACACCAAGACATCAATAACCGGCCAGTATCTGAGCGGCAAGAAGCAAATCGCAGTGCCAAAAAAGCGAAGTCCGTTGCAGCAAGAGAAAACACTCGTGCTATCCGGCGCATGCGGTAATAACTTACAGAATGTTACGCTAAATATTCCGTGCGGCCTCTTTACTTGCGTCACCGGCGTATCGGGTTCGGGCAAGTCAACGCTTATAAATCACACCCTCTATCCCATAGCAGCTACAGCGTTGAACAAAGCCACCACGCTGAAACCACGACCCTACGAGAGCATCGACGGCTTGCAGCATCTGGATAAAGTAGTTGATATAGATCAAAGCCCTATTGGCAGAACCCCGCGCTCTAACCCAGCAACCTATACCGGTTTGTTTACCCCTATTCGCGAACTTTTTGCCCAGGTGCCCGAGGCGCGCGCGCGCGGTTATAAGCCGGGCCGCTTCAGCTTTAATGTTAAGGGCGGCCGCTGCGAAGCGTGTCAAGGTGACGGCGTCATTAAAGTCGAGATGCATTTCCTGCCCGATATTTATGTTCCATGCGACACTTGCCAAGGCAAGCGCTACAACAGAGAGACCCTCGACATTCGTTATAAAGGCAAGAACATCAACGAAGTGCTGGATATGACCATCGAAGAAGCCAGCAAATTTTTTGCGGCGGTGCCTATGTTATCCCGGAAGCTCGAAACACTAATGGATGTCGGGCTTGCTTATATCCGCCTTGGTCAATCCGCCACGACACTGTCAGGCGGTGAGGCACAACGTGTGAAACTGTCTCGCGAACTATCAAAACGTGACACCGGCCAAACACTTTACATTCTCGACGAACCCACGACTGGTTTACACTTCCACGACATCGCTCAGTTGTTAGAAGTGCTGCATCGACTACGTGACCAAGGAAACACCATTGTGGTCATAGAACACAACTTGGATGTGGTTAAAACCGCAGACTGGGTCATTGATTTGGGACCAGAGGGAGGTTCAGGGGGCGGCCATATCGTCGCCACTGGTACGCCCGAACAGGTCGTTAAGGTAAGGAAATCCCACACCGGTAAATTTTTGCGCCCACTGCTTGCAGACTAGAGCCTTTTAAATACAGCTGCGCAGCGCGCTGATGCAAAGTTGAATATTTTCACGTCGCGCTGAGTAGCCCATCAACCCAATCCGCCATACTTTGCCAGCGAATGCTCCAAGCCCCGCGCCTATTTCTAAATTGTATTCTTCGAGTAAGCGCCTGCGAGCCGCGGCTTCGTCTATACCTTCTGGGCACCGAACTAGGTTCAGTTGCGGCAAACGACATTCTGCACCAACAACAAAATCTAGGCCCAACGACCGCACACCCTCGGCTAACAAGTCGTGCATCTCTCGATGTCTTTGCCAAGCATTTTCGATGCCTTCTTCTTTGACCATTAACAGCGCTTCGTGCAACCCGTACATTGCGTTAACGGGGGCTGTATGGTGATACGTTCGCGCACCCTCACCCTGCCAGTAGGCCATCAAGAGTGACAAATCCAAAAACCAACTTTGTACCGGCGTNTTGCGTGACTGGACCCTGGCAGCCGCCTTGTCGCTAAAAGTGATTAGGCTAATACCGGGTGGTGCCGATAAGCACTTCTGAGTTCCAGAGTAAGTAACGTCCGCACCCCACTCATCGACTAACAGTTCGACCCCTGCCAGCCCGGTCACGGAATCTACAATCGACAAACACCCTGCTTCGCTCGCCATGGCACACAGGCTCTTAGCATCAGAGCAGACTCCAGTGGAAGTTTCAGCGTGAACGAAAGCGACAATTTTCGCATCAGGATGCTGAGCCAGCGCACTTCGGAGTTTTTCAGGATCTACCGGAGTCCCCCATTCGTCCTCAACCGAGACAAGTTCTCCACCCATACGGCGCACGTTTTCCGCCATGCGCATGCCGAATACCCCATTAATACAGACAATTGCCTTATCACCGGGTTCCAATAAATTCGCAAAAGCAGCTTCCATAGCCGCCGACCCCGGCGCTGACAATGGCAGCGTTAACGTATTTTTGGTTCGAAAGCAGTACCGCAGTAAATCCTTAATGTCTTCCATCAGGGCGATAAATTCTGGGTCTAAATGACCAATAGTGGCCTTACCCATAGCGCCAAGCACTCGCGGATGCACATCCGAGGGGCCCGGCCCCATTAAAGTCCGCGGGGTTGGATGAAAGCTTGCGCTCACAGTCGCCTACTTCTTGTCGTCTTCGGAGGCAGCGTCAGCGCTAACCTCTTCGCTAGGAGATTCAGCCTCAGCAGGAGTTTCTTCAGCTGATTCGACCGGCTCCGACTCTGCAACGACATCCTGTTGCTCTTCTTGGACTTCATCTTGTTGAACTTCTTCCTGTGCCTCAAGATACTCGGCATCCAAATCGTCAGCGTCGACGACCGGGCGGTCAACTAATTCCACGAAGGCCATAGGCGCCGCGTCACCCGCGCGGTGGCCGCATTTTAATATGCGCGTATAACCACCAGGACGGCCCTGATAGCGAGGCCCCAACTCAGCAAACAATTTACCAACCGCAACTTTGCTGCGAGTGCGGGAAAAGGCAAGACGGCGGTTTGCCACCGAGTCTTCTTTCGCAAGCGTAATCAGGGGCTCTGCGACGCGACGCAGCTCTTTCGCTTTTGGCAATGTCGTCTTGATGACTTCGCTTTCGATCAATGAAGCCGCCATGTTGCGAAACATCGCTTGCCGATGCGAGCTATTTCTATTGAGCTGTCTGCCACTCTTTCGATGACGCATGGTTTGTTCCTATGCCCTAACTGGTATTTCTACTCTGGTTCTAAATTCGCAGTACTGCAGCGATGGCCTATATTCGTCCACCGTGAAGATTTGGCGGCGGCCAATTTTCAAGACGCATGCCCAGCGACAATCCTCGGGTTGCCAATACGTCTTTGATCTCTGTCAGCGATTTCTTACCGAGGTTAGGGGTCTTCAATAATTCAACCTCAGTGCGTTGTATTAGGTCACCGATGTAATAAATATTTTCCGCTTTTAAACAATTGGCTGAACGAACCGTCAATTCCAAATCGTCTACAGGCCGAATGAGAATCGGATCTACTTCGTCTTCCTTCTCTTCTACAACCTGCTCGCCCTCGTTATCTAAATCGACGAANACGGCCAGCTGGTGCTGCAAAATAGTTGCCGCACGTCGAATCGCTTCTTCTGGATCGATTGTGCCGTTCGTCTCGAGATCTAGTATCAACTTATCTAAATCCGTTCGCTGTTCTACCCGCGCACTCTCAACACTGTAAGACACACGACGGAGAGGACTATAGGAAGCATCTAATCGCAGCACACCGATCTGCCGCGTCTCTTCCGCGCTTTCGGCCGTTTCGCTAGCGTCTGCTGGGATATAACCGCGGCCTTTGGTGACCTTGGCTTCTATGCGAATCGACCCACTGTCATTCAACGTGCACACTTGATGCTCGGGATTAGCGATTTCTACGTCCTCAGTGAGCTGGAAATCTCCAGCCGTAACTTCCCCAGCGCCAGAAACCGNCAGTGTAATAACAGCTTCATCCTGACTGTGCAGAATCACACTGATGTCTTTCAGATTGAGCAGAATATCGATGACGTCTTCCTGCACACCCTCAAGGGTGCTGTATTCATGCAGCACACCATCGATTTGCACTTCAGTAATTGCACACCCAGGCATCGACGATAGCAGGATACGGCGCAAGGTATTGCCTAATGTATGACCAAAGCCTCTCTCTAGGGGCTCTAGAGTAACTTTTGCCCGACACGGACTGTCCGATTGGACCTCAATATTGCGTGGGGTCATGAACTCGTTTGCCAACTGTGACATTTTGTTCTCTCCTAAGGCGCTGTGCGCCAGATCAATTACTTCGAGTAAAGCTCGACAATGAGGTTCTCATTAATTTCTGCTGGTAATTCTTCGCGGTCAGGCATGCGCTTGAACACGCCCTCGAAATTCCCCGCATTTACGTCCACCCAGTCAATTTCACCCCGCTGACTTGCTAGCTGCAGCGCCGCTTGAATACGCAATTGGTTACGGGATTTTTCTTCCACCGCGACCACATCACCCGGTTGGACTTGATAAGAAGCTACATTGACCAAACCACCGTTTACAGTAATCGACTTATGAGACACCAACTGTCGAGACTCGGCTCGAGTGGACCCAAAGCCCATGCGATACACCACGTTATCCAAACGACTTTCCAGTAGCTTGAGGAGGTTTTCGCCCGTAGCTCCACGCTTGCGATCGGCCTTCTTGTAATAGTTGCGGAATTGCTTTTCTAACACACCGTAAAGGCGCCGAACCTTCTGTTTTTCGCGCAACTGCACCGCGTAATCAGAGAGGCGGCCTCGCCGAATNCCATGTTGCCCCGGTGCGTTATCGATTTTACATTTGGAATCAATCGGCCTAACCCCACTCTTGAGGTATAGGTCCGTGCCTTCGCGGCGACTCAGTTTAAGTTTTGGTCCTAGGTATCGGGCCATTCCAGTTTCTCCGTTCGTATTCTTGCGAGCCGCTAAACGCGACGGCGCTTAGGCGGGCGGCAGCCATTGTGTGGAATTGGGGTAACGTCTGAGATGCTATTGATCTTAAGCCCAGCAGCATTGATTGCTCGAACCGCAGACTCACGACCCGGGCCAGGGCCCTTGACAAAAACATCAACGCTTTTCATGCCAGATTCGACCACTACATTGCTCGCTCGCTCAGCAGCGACCTGCGCTGCAAAGGGCGTACTCTTACGCGAGCCACGGAAACCTGAGCCACCAGACGTTGCCCAGCTCAATGCATTGCCCTGCCGGTCAGTAATCGTGATGATCGTGTTGTTAAAGGAGGCGTGTATATGTGCCAATCCATCAACGACTACGCGCTTCGCTTTTTTCTTTTCAGCCATAACAGTTCCTATCTAACCCTAACGACGGATGGGACGCTTTGGTCCCTTACGGGTGCGCGCATTGGTTTTCGTCCGCTGACCATGCACCGGCAAGTGGCGCCTATGACGCATGCCGCGATAGCAACCCAAGTCCATCAAACGTTTGATATTCATCGACGTCTCTCGACGCAGGTCACCTTCGACATTAAGTTTGCCGACCTCGGCGCGAATCGCGTCTAGATTAGCTTCGTCCAACTCACCGATTTTCGCTTCTGGTTGAACCCCAGCAGCGTCACAGATTTTCTCCGCAGAAGTCAGGCCGATGCCGTAGATATACGTCAGCGAGATCCTTGCGTGTTTGTTATCCGGTATGTTTATTCCGGCGATACGTGCCATTTATACGCTCCGTTTTTGACCAATAGACGCGGCGGGTTAACCCTGTCGCTGCTTGTGGCGCGGTTCAGCACTGCATATCACTCGCACGACGCCTTTGCGCCTCACGATTTTGCAGTTCCTACAAATTTTCTTTACCGATGCTCTTACTTTCATAGTTTCCAACCTACGCGTGGCTCTAACGCCGTCGCCCATAGTTTTGTAAATTCGATTTTTCCATCAACTTTGCATACTGGCTGCTCATCAAGTGCGATTGCACTTGGGACATAAAGTCCATCGCTACCACCACAACAATCAATACGGCCGTTCCACCCAATTGGAAGGAGGTGTCAAAAAACACCACCATGAATTCTGGCAATAGACAAACGAGTGTCACATAAAGCGCACCAAACACCGTCAACCTAGTTATCACGTCATCAATGTACTTTGACGTTTGCTGCCCAGGGCGAATACCCGGAACGTAAGCACCCTGACGTTTCAAGTTGTCCGCAACATCCTTGGGGTCAAACATGATGGCGGTATAGAAAAAGCTGAAGAAAATAATTCCGGCGGCGAACATCATGATGTACAACGGCTGCCCCGGCGAGAGCACCAGCGACACCTGCTGGAGCCAATCCATCCCCGGGTTGCTGCCAAACCAGCTCGCCATTGACGCTGGCGCGAGCAGCAAACTCGAAGCGAAAATAGCTGGAATGACACCAGCCATGTTGATCTTTAACGGCAAGTGGCTGCTTTGCGCTTGGAACACTCGGCGGCCTTGCTGTTTCTTGGCGTAATTTACGGTGATTCGACGCTGACCGCGCTCCACCCGCACGACAAACCATACTAAGCCCACCGCGATTGCCGCCATAGCCAGTAGCACGATGATGTTTAAATTGCCCTGACGCGCTGATTCAAACATTTGGCCAATCGCCGCAGGAAAACCAGAAACAATGCCTGCGAAAATCAGTAACGAAATACCGTTACCAACACCACGTTCAGTAATTTGCTCACCCAACCACATCATAAAGATNGATCCGGTAACCAACGTCAGTGCTGCAATAAAAAGGAATGTGGGGCCGCTATCAAATGCCAGTCCTTGATTGCCAAGAGTCACCGCCAACGANGCGCCTTGAACAAGCGCGATACCAAGGGTCAGATAACGGGTCGCCTTCGTAATTTTACGGCGACCAGCATCACCTTCTTTGCGCCATTGTTGAAATTGGGGATACATCATCGTCAAAAGATTCATGATGATGCTAGCGGTGATATAGGGGATCACGCCTAAAGCAAGGATACTCATGCGCTCCCAAGCACCACCGGAGAACATGTTAAACAGCTCTAAAATACCGCCCTGATTTTGATTAAACAGCGCCTGCAACTGGCTCGGATCGATTCCTGGCACCGGAATATGCGTACCAACACGATANACAATCAGAGCAAACAACACGAACAACAGGCGCGAGCGGAGTTCGGCGCCTCCAGCCTGATTGCCTGCCAGTTGATTGGCCATGTCGTTTTGGTTACGTGTCATTGTTAAATTTCTATTCGACTCTTNTAGTCAGCGCCGTCGCTCGGCTCTTCTTCGGCCGTATCCGACTGGGGCTCATCTTGCACTTCTGCAGGTTTTTCAGTCGCTTTGGCTTTAACCGCTTTTTTCTCAGCTGGCGCATCGCCACCTGTTGCCACCTTGCCGCCTGCTGCCTCAATCGCCACCTTAGCGCCCTTAGTTACNGCGATGTTTGGNTCATCCACNGTCACCGCTCGACCGATTTCGCCCGANAACATGATACGAACCCGCTTCATGTCGCGGCGAACTACATTTGCTTGCTTCAAAGTCTCCAGACTTATTGTCTCGCTTTTCACTTTCGCCAGTTCACCCAAGCGCACCTCGGCNGTACTTAGCGCCACCCGCGAGCGAAAACCGAACTTCGGAATCCGCATTTGCAAAGGCAATTGACCACCTTCAAAACCTGGCCGCACGCCGCCGCCCGAACGGGCTTTTTGGCCTTTTTGACCACGCGCCGCGGTTTTACCAAATCCAGAACCNGGNCCACGCCCGACTCGGCGTTTGCTTTTGTGACTNCCCGCTGCAGGCTGCAATTCATTCATGCGCATTAGGATTCTCCCTCGACCCGCAGCATATAGCTGATGCGATTGATCATGCCGCGAACTGACGGAGTATCTTCCACCGTTACAGTGTGCCCGATACGTCGCAGTCCTAGACCCACCACACAGGCCTTATGATTCTTTAGGCGGCCAATTGGGCTCTTTGTCAGAGTCACTGTTACCGTTTTATCGCTCATGTTTAGTTCCTACCTATCTCCGTCGTTAAGCAACGACGTCCTCTACGGCTTTGCCTCGCTTCTGCGCGATCCGCTCAGGAGAGCAAGCTGCTCGCAATGCTTTAAAGGTTGCTTGAACAACATTCACCGGATTGGTTGAGCCGTAACACTTCGCCAAAACATTTTGTACGCCAGCCGCTTCTAAAACTGCTCGCATGGTGCCGCCCGCGATCACACCAGTACCCTCTGACGCNGGCTGCATATAAACCTTTGAAGCAGAATGTCGGGCGGTCGTTGCGTACCACAGCGTGCCGCCNTTCAGATCCACCTCGACCATATTCCGCCGCGCAGCTTCCATCGCTTTTTGTATAGCGGTTGGCACCTCGCGAGCTTTACCTCGACCAAAGCCGACCTTGCCATTCCCATCGCCAACAACGGTTAGCGCAGTAAAACCAAATATCCGGCCGCCTTTAACAACCTTGGCAACCCGGTTGACTTGAACAAGCTTCTCAACCAGTCCTTCTTCACGTATTTCTTCGGAATATGCCATCTAAAACTCCAATCCACCTTCGCGTGCCGCATCCGCCAAAGCCTTAACTCGACCGTGGTACTTAAATCCAGACCGATCAAAAGCCACCCGAGAGACGCCTGCTTCTTTTGCCCGCTCTGCAATCAACTTGCCGACCTTCTCGGCCGTAGCAACGTTACCCGTTGCACCGCCACGCAAGGTCGCATCCAGAGTTGATGCCTGAGCCAAAATCTCGCTGCCGTCAGGGGCAATCACCTGAGCATAAATATGCCGAGGAGTTCGGTTAACACTCAGACGCACAGCGCCCAATTCCCGCATCTTCATGCGGCTGCGCCGGGCGCGGCGAAGTCTGCTGCTCTTTTTCTCATTCATTCCTGAATCCACTCCAATCATGAGTCGTGTCGATCTTCTCTACACACCACTCTTCGACCCTGCCGCAAATCATGGCGGTGTTTACGGGCCTATTACTTCTTCTTCGCTTCCTTACGACGCACATACTCACCCGCATAACGAACGCCTTTGCCCTTATAAGGCTCTGGCGGACGGAAGCCGCGTATTTCTGCACACACCTGGCCAACTTTTTGCTTGTCGACACCAGAAATAACGATTTCGGTCTGGCTAGTCGCTTCGGCACCTATACCTTCAGGCAACACATATTCCACAGGGTGAGAAAAACCCAACTGCAGAGTCAGTTTGTT
>PAFJ01000002.1 GCA_002704325.1 Gammaproteobacteria bacterium
CAACTAACTCTTCTTTCATAAAGGAGCTAAAGATTCGTTAGCTCCCTTCTCCGTCCGTGTGCTGGTTACGTGAATGATGGAAGAGTGGTAGCGCACCTCCAATATCTGTTGAAATTGCGTTTACAACTGCAGCAGGGCATTCAGTGATGCATTGCAGAGCAGCCCTACTCCCAAGTTCAGCAAATTAGTTGATAGAAGCAAGCGTTACGGGCTGGGGTCGATCGAAGGTTTGATAGCTTGAGCGCCTGCAAAAATTGGCTCTTGGTCTTAAACTCTAACTTAGATCGTCAGCATGCTAGGATTAAGAGCGACGGTTACTCAAAAGGGGAATGTGAATGAATGAGTGGTTTTTGATCGGCGGCGCAGTTCTGTCGTTGGTCGGCATGATATTCCACGGCGTTGTCGGTGGAAGGNTCTANATGGGCAATGTCAACGATAGCAACATGGAGGCTCTAACTAAGTCTTTAAGCTTGNTNTCTTGGCACGTTTTCACNATNTTTCTTTTGGTGAGCGCCCTTACGTTGGNTTACGCCGCCTACGATTNAAATTTNACAGGCGCTGTTTTGCCAATNATTGGCGTTAATATTTTGGGTGCGGGTTTGTTCATTGCGCTTGGCTTAGGTAGCCACAGTGTGCTGTTAAAACTGCCGGGCGCCTATTTGATGGGCGGCACCGCATTGCTGGCTTGGCTAGGCGTGCAGTAATTTTAAAGGCCTTATTGGGTCTCGAAATACTTTAGCGGCTCATGAGTACTCTGAGCTTACCTGCCGTCTCTGATAATATCTGGCTGACCCGCGATTCGGAGACATCAAGGATCGCGCCGATTTCTTTGAGGTTCATTTCTTCNTGATAATACAGCGCTAGGATCTGCTGCGTTCGCTCGGGCAGTTGTTCAATAGATCCGGCAAGGTTTTCGATAAGTTCTGAATGCTCTAGCGCTTGTTCTGGACTTTTTAGCCCTTCGTCAATCTCTTCGTAGTATTCTGGCGCCGCATCGCTGCTCACGACATCTGCGCCCTCAGCAAACAATCTTTCGCGCTCGTATTCTTCGGCCGTCTTGCCCAGCTTGTCCGCGATTTCTTGGCCCTTGGGTGCCCGCCCTAGTGTTTGGGTAAGCTCGCTGATGACTTTTTCATGCTCGCGTTTTGTGGATACGATTGAGCGCGTGGAAAAAGAGATGCGCCGCACCTCATCGAGCATGGCGCCGCGAATTCGGGTTTTCGCAAATAGCTCAAAATTTATACCGCGGCCATGATCGAAGGCTGCTTTTGCTTGGAGTAAGCCTTCCATGCCGGCTTGTACAAGGTCGTCGGTAGAAATGTTGCTTGGAAGACGTGAGCGCAGATGATAAGCGACCCGCTTTACCATTGTGTATTGGTTAGTAACAGAGCTGTCGACATCCAACAGCTGTCTCTTGTAGGCGTCTATGTCAGCCATAACTCTTACTACCTATTTGTCTTCTAGCAATGCTATTACTCTGAGCTAACCTTTGCCAATGCCTCTGCAAGGGCGGTGAAATTTTTTGCGGACTTACTAAGGCCGTGATTCTTGAAAATATTCTCACGCTGGCGCGTTGCTAAAGTTAACACGCTGTCTTCCTCAATTGAGTGGATATAGTCCACAGGCTCCTCGAGAAATCGCATACAAACGCCGTTCATTTTATTAAACAACTGCCGACCGGCCTCTTGGGTCGGGACTCGGTTTGGAACTACGAATAGGTCATTCATCCGTTGCTCCTTGCTTTGCAATTTGATCAAACCGTAAGCATCAGCTATTGATGCCGGTTCGTCCTGCAGAATCACTAGGCGGCACTCGCATGCNCGCATGAATGTTAAATTTGACTCAGACAGTCCTGCAGCGGCGTCCACGACAATAATGTCGAGGTCGCTGTGTTCATCGAATATGCTCTGAATTAAGGATTGAGCTGTTAATGCATTGATATTGGCAAGCTCTGCGTTGCCCGATGCCCCAGGGATTAGAATTAAGCCATCCTCGTGGGTAATTGAAACTTCGCCTACGGTCTTGGAGCCTGCTATGACGTTGCTGAGGTTGTACGGCGCGTTAAGGCCTAGTAGCAANTGTGCGTTAGCAAGGCCCAGATCCGCGTCCAGTAATGCAACTCGTTTACCTAACTTAACCAGTGCCAGCGCCAAGTTAACGGATATGGTCGTTTTACCAACACCACCTTTGCCACTGGCGACGCCAATTACCTGAGTCTGTCTTTCGGGGTCAGACATATTAGGTCCTGTAATACTTTAGTTATAGTTTAGCGCGAGTCAGGCCATCAAGCGGACTATTCTGCCTCAGGCTGTGCTGTCATGTCGGTGCTTACCGCAACAATCTGTGCCTGTGCATGAGATAAAGCGGTGAATAATGGACTCATATCAACGCCGAGATCAGCGCGGGTAATGATTGTNGATTGCAACAGCGCGTTATTGGTGCCTTGATAGCTGCTGACGGTATTGGCTGAAAAATCTGCCCCGATACAACAGTGGATGTTTGCCTTTAANGAGCTGGTCAGCGCCTGAATNTCCTCCAATTGCTCCGCACAAGTATCAATTAANACGCTGTGTTGTGTTGCTAATTGGGNAACCAAACGCTCTAGGTTGTGCCTGTCGGTGGCTTGGGCGCATGGTATACCGTATCGCTGACTGACTTTTGCCANTTTCAGCCAGTGCTCTGAAGCGNTGCCTGAATCGGTCTCTTCATCACTGAATGCGATTAAGGCAAAAGGCTTTCTCGCGCCGTCGGTATTGAGCGCCGCTGCGAGTAAATTTTCTATGCACTTGGTTTTGCCAACACCTGGCCGACCGATAAATAAATGCACGCCTTCCCAGCTGCGTTGCTCAACCAGCGGTTTTGTGCGCAGGTTGCCATATTGTTGCCGCAAAGCTCGTTCGCACAGCGTTGTTCCGCTGTCGTTGGCTGCTTGCGGTTGCAGCTCCTGGGGGTTGGCGTCTACATGGGCGGCCACAGATTCTCGTAATTCAAGTAGCTCCTGTTGGATGGTGGCTACTAAGTTCGCAAGACCTGGATCGCTGGCCTTTGGTTTTTGGTCGATAACCGTGTTGAGGCTGGCGGAAAAAGGCGTTGTCTCTTCGTCACTGGCTACTNNGGGTGCGACTGTTGCAAGATCTTCTTCAAATATTTCATTGTCTGGTTGCAAATCCACCGCGCAAATCACCTCGGTCTTGGTGCCAATCTTATTGGTCGAGACAATGAGTGCGTCTTCACCGTAAGTTGTGCGCACGTTTCGCAGTGCACTTTTAGAATCTTCGGCGATCAATCTTTTAAGTTCCATGCCCGGTCCTCAGTTATCGGTTTAAACCGCCGGTTGCTCGGCGTTTGTTCCAGTTCTATTAATTGAAATGGTGGAAATCACGCGAATGGCCTGATCTTCCGGAATCTCTACATACGACATGACGGTCAGATCTTTTGTCACGCGCCGTAATAAGCGTGCCAGCCATGCTCGTATGAGTGGTGAAACAACGATTACAGCCGGCATTTCTTGGTCTTCAAGTTGTTGTACCGACTCTCGCACGGATTGAAATAGGCCGTCGGCCAAGTTCGGTTCCAGCGCTATTTCGTCGGTGTTCTCACTGCGACCGACCAGCTCATTAAGAAGTTGCTCGAGGTCCGGCTCTAAAGTCATCACCGGTAATGTTTCATCACCACCGATCAACTGCTGCACAATCAGGCGCCCGAGCTTTGGCCGCACAGCTGCAGTTAACGCCTGTGGATTTTGGGTGCGGGACACCTCGCTGGCGAGTGTTTCCAGAATTGTGCGCATGTCGCGCAGCGGTACCGATTCATGCAGCAAGTTTTGGAGGATCTGCACAATGGCGCCGAGCGGCAGCTTTTCTGGGACTAAGTCTTCAATCAGTTTGGGCGATGTCTGTTCAATCCGGTCGAGCAACTCTTGAGCGACATCAAAGGTCATGAGCTCAGCGGCGTTATTCTGAATAACGGCATTTAAGTGCGTCGCGATAACGGTTCCGGGATCCACTACGGTATAGCCGCTCGCCTGTGCGTACTCGCGGTCGGCGGGGTCAATCCAGACGGCATCAAGGCCGAACGCCGGTTCTTTAGCGGGGTTGCCCTCAATTTGGGTCAGAACGTTGCCTGGATTAATGGCCATTTCACGTCCCGATTCGATGGTGCCTGATCCGCGGATTGAGCCGTTGATAATGATGCTGTAACTATCCGGGGCGTTGTCTAAGTTGTCGCGAATGCGAATAGAGGGCAGCAAAAAGCCCATTTCTGCAGACAATTTTTTACGAATGCCCTTGATTCGGTTGAGTAAGCGCCCGCCGTTTGCCTCGTCAACCATTGGAATAAGGCCGTAACCCAACTCGAGACTGACCACATCTACTTGGGCCGCGTCGTCCCAGTCCACCTCATTTGGATCTTTAGCTGTAGGCGCGCCGCTTGGGTCAGTTTGTGGAGACTCAATGGCTGTTTGTTCACGCTCGGAGTCGAGAGCCAATTTCTGTTGCGACATATAGCCGAGGCCCAGAGCGCAGAAGCCCAACAGTAGGAACACGACATGGGGCATGCCTGGAACTATGCCGAGAAGAATAAGAATGGATCCAGCAATATAGAAAGCAGCAGGGTTGGCCAGTTGATTGGCAGCCTGTTGTGGTGCGGACTCTGTAGTCGTCACTCGGGTGACAATCAGCGCGGTGGACAGCGATAAAATAAGCGCAGGAATTTGTGCGACCAGTCCATCGCCAATGGTGAGCAGAACATAGGCCTTGGTGGCTTGATCGAACGTCAGGTCGTATTGCAGCAAACCAATAGATACGCCGCCAATTAGGTTGATCAGCAAAATTAGGATACCGGCGACTGCATCGCCACGTACGAATTTTGAAGCACCNTCCATGGTGCCGTAGAAGTCAGATTCTTGGGAGACCAACGCGCGGCGGGCTTTGGCCTCGTCTTGGTCAATAACGCCCGCGTTTAAATCCGCATCGATAGCCATTTGGCGTCCTGGCATCGCATCGAGGGTGAACCGTGCGGCNACCTCGGAGGAGCGCCCGGCACCTTTAGTAATCACGATAAAATTAATGATCATGAGAATGGAGAACACAATAAAACCGACAACGTAGTTACCGCCGATTACGAATGCCCCAAAGGCTTCAATCACTTGCCCTGCGGCGTCACCACCGGTATGTCCTTCAAGCAACACGACCCGAGTTGACGCAACATTTAAGCCGAGGCGTAACATGGTGGAAAACAGAATGACGGTCGGGAAGGAAGAAAATTCCATAGGAGTGGCGGTATTAATCGCCACCATGATGACCAGNAGCGCCAGCAAAATGTTCAGGGTAAACAGCACGTCCAGCATTACGGCTGGCAGCGGTAGAATAAGCATCGTCAGAATCAGCAGAACGACAGCTGGTACAGCCAATGACGAGAGCTGAAAGCCCTCAGTGAACTGTCGAAGATCTGACAATGTAAAAGCTTTGGTTGCCATTTTTGTCTATAAACTGCTCGGTTTGCGTCAATTTGTGGTCTTTTAGACCTTTGCCATGGCAGAACTGCAGGAACTGTGCCGAAAACTGCATGCGCCTGTTTTCTATGGCGATTGCTCAAGCTTTTGCAGCCCTCGCCGATTCTAAATTCGTACGGATAACAACCGCCAAGCTTTAAGGACAGAAAAGACAATGCAAAATTCGAGCTCACTAAAGGTGCGGTTTAGGGTTATCTGTTTGTTGGCTCTAAGTGCCTGCATGGGCGCTTGTGCGAGCCAAAGTGTTGAACAGCGATTAGTAGCTAAGCCAAATCCAGCGGTTCCGCCGCTGATGCTCGAACAGGTCGATGGCATCACTGCCACCGGTTATGCCGTGATTGATGTCCAAAAGGGCCAGACCCATGCTCAGCGTCGCTTAATGGCGATAAGGGCGTCGAAATTAGACGCCTATCGCAATCTAACCGAACAGGTGTACGGATTGTATGTGGAGTCGGCCAGCCAAATGGGCGATCTGGCATTGAAAAATGAAAGCGTACGCGCGCGAGTGCAGGGTCTGGTTTATGGCTCACGGTTGGTGAGCATCACACCGTTGGGCGGTGAAACCTACGAAACCAAGCTGGCTCTTGAGCAATCGGTCATTGATGAACTGGTTGGAGCTTACCGCAAGCCTGTCAGTCGGAAGCGTCGTGCTGAAACGGTGACTAATGTTGTTGCCGACGATGCTCCGGAAAAAACTGGCGAGCGGGAATTCTTTATCAATAAAAATTGGTTTAAGAAAGGCGCTTGAGGGCCGGAGTTGGAGACCAAGGCATATGAATAGCAAATTACTCGCTTTAATACTTGTGGCCGTGTTGGGGTCTGTGCCAATCAGTGCGGATGAGTTTTTTCCTAGCGAAGAGCCCATTGATGCAGCTCTGCGGCTTGAGTCGATAAAAGCCTCTTTACTGGATTACGCACTCGACCACTCGGTGTATGTAAGCACCCAAGCATGGTTGGATGGCAACGGTGCGGTAGAGGAAAAAGTGCTGTTGCTGAGTGGCTTGAATTTAGAGCGNGTGCGGGTGAACGAATATCGAAATGTCTTTGGCGTTGCTGAAGCCGCAATTATTGAAGCGCCCACTACTGCAGCCGAGAGCTGGTATGGATGCCCGGTAACATCACCCGTCAAACGCCGCGTCGCGTTGATCAGCCATATCGATCAGACTGGNTCTGTTGCTGCCCGCAATATTGCAGTTGCTGCGCAAAGGCACGTTATGCAACATCTCACGAGCTCACAGAGCCTGCTATCGGCGGCGGATCCGTTTGTTCGAGAACCTGTTACAGGCTCGGTCTACGCTCGCTATATGCAACGCCCGGTGGCGAAAAAGGCGGATCTCGCTGTGCGGATCAATATTGCCGTGCANCAGCTCGCATCACGCTCGTTGCTGGCTCCAAGCCTGCGCAATGCCGGCAACGCGCTAACCATANAGTTGGTTNTGACAGAGCTGGATGAGGTCATTTATGAGGTGGAATTTGCTGCGCGTCTACCGAAGGTAGCGTTAACAGCGGCCATGCCAGAAATTTCGCAAGATTTGCTGCGTCAACTNGATGCGAGTTTGGCTGAAGTAGCGATGCANTTGAGCGACCAAATTCGCTGCCGGGCCAGCTCAAAGCTCAACGTCGTGCGAGTGCGTGGTCAGTTGCGCGTTGATGGGGGCGAAGACTTAGGAGTATTTTCCGGTCAAGAATTTCTGCTCGTCCCGAGTAGTCGCGGCTTTGCGAGTCGCGGCTTGGACGCGGCGATTAAGTCAATCGCCATAGCGCAAGTTGAGCGGGTCGGGCATCAAGATGCCTCATTGCGGGTTGTTGCGGGCGNGTTGCCAAGTGCCATAGGCGCAGAGATGATCGCTGTACCCTTGGCCAGCATGGATTTTATGTAGCCTCGAATAAATAGGATTACTGACATGAGAATTTGGGCATTAGTCGCAATCGCGGGGTTAACCGGTTGCAGTGCAATGGGAAGCATCCAGCTCGAGCCGGAATCTGCGCCTGAATCGGCCGCTGAGCCAGAACCCGAAAACGTAGCTAGCGCGGCAGCGCCGGGCAACAAAAAGCCGCGTAAAGTGGATCCGATTACTGGCGAGATTGCCGGTCAAAGCGAGTTGGATCGTGCGCTGCAGCGGTTAGTGGATGATTTGGAGCTGGCAGTGTCCCGGCTACCTAATGGGCAGATGCGTGGCAGAGATGGATCGGGCCCGGGCGGTACTCACGTTGTGCAAGAGGGCGAATATCTAGATTTGATTATCGAAAAAACTATTCCTGGCACGCCGATTCGCAAGGACTTGCTGCGCAAAGCGTTTGTGAAGTTAAACCCATCGGCGTTTGGTGGTCGTGGTAACCCGAATTATATTTTCGCGCGCAAGAAGCTCAAAGTTCCGTCGGTTGAGGATCTCAAGGCCGTGATATTCAATGCCGGAGAGCTCGAACAATTGCGCAGCAGCAGTGCTGATCCGCATCAGGGTTGGATTCAGTACCCGTAGCGGAATAATGCTTGGCGCGATGTAGAATCCGTAAGCTAGGCATAAGGAACAGCCAGCTGCGCGAACGATCATGTATAACCTTGACCCCATTAATCAGCAAGCCCGGCCGAATACAGTATATGTTGAGGGGCTCAGCGCGGCCGCGCGGATTGCACCAGAACAAGGTCGCTTGTTAGGGCTGCGGGCTGGTCAGGTAATCAACGGAATTATTGCGCAGCGTCCAGAGGGTAATGTGTTGTTATTCGATAACAAAGCGCTGCCGCTGCCGTCGAACATGGGTGCAGCAGGTGAGCGCTTGGGCCTGCAAGTGCTGATGTTGGGCGGCAATATGATTGCCCGTCGGTTAAATGAGGCTAAGCCGAACAATATCCAGCGCCCACAGGCACCTGAGAATCCTGATACGGCTAGGCTAAGTCGGTTAAGCGCTGATGCAGGTCAATTGCAGCTGGCCCGATTTTTTAGTCCAAGCGCTCTGCAAAATCTAGCTCAACAGCCGGCATTACGACCGCTTATTCAGCAGCTAGGGCAGTTTCTGCTGTCATCAAATAATCTCCAAGGCGCAGATATAAAACGCTTGGTAGAGCACAGTGGCTTGTTCTCCGAATCTATGGTGCGGTTTAGTCAGGCGGGTGCGGCAGTAAGCATGAAGTCGGTAATGATTGAGCTGCGGCGACTCTTGCAGGCGTCGGGGAGTGATACCACACGGCTGAACGGCGCGATTGATGAAGTTGAAGCGCGTCAAATTGAAACACTAGGGCATCAATTGCAACGGCAAACTCAATTGAGTTGGTTGTTGCCCTTTCACGACCAGCNGCCGGTTTTTTTGCAGATCGGCCGNGATNCCGGCGGCGAACAAGGTACGGAGCAAGCGCCGAGTCAGCCGAGTTGGCGGGTGGATATGACCNTGCCATGGGGGCAAAGGCAAGTATCGCTGAATATTCACTATGCNCANGAGCAAGTGAGNGTGAAAGTTTGGGCCGCNACCCCGGAAGTNGCCGATCAGATNATAGNGGGNGANGCNCAGTTGCGTCGGTTGCTCTCCAGAGCCGGCGTGGAGCTGCAAAATTTGACGGTGTTTCCGGGCATTCGACCNAGCGNGCAGGGCGAGCAAAGCCCNGCTCAGAGGCTTAATGTCGATGTCTAATCCNTATANTCAGNGNACGGATCACCCCGCTGATGGCAAAAAGGCGGTAGCGTTGCTCTACGATCAGCTNCGTGCGCCGGTGATTACAGCCAAGGGCGAAGGCGAACTTGCGTGGGAAATTCTTCGATTGGCGCAGCAACACGGTGTTCATGTGGCCGAAGACCCGATTCTNGCCGAAACGTTGTCTTATCTGCAGCTAGAAGAGGAAATACCTGAAGAGGTGTATCGATCGGTTGCAGCGATTCTGTCGTGGGTTTATTACCTGCAAGGCCGNACGCCGAATGATTGAANNGNGCTNGGGTCAGCGTTTGATCCGCCCCAGCTTGTTGTAGACGTCGCCAAATCGCTCTGCTGATTGATTCGTTAAGGTGGNCAGCAGNTTTTTNACNGTTTCCATTTGCCGGCGCAGCAACAGATCGTTGCGAATATGTTTATCTTTGCAATCGGCCATTAGTGCGCGCACTGCCTGCAATGCGTCCTGATCAGGACTCGCATCGGCGTCGAAGCTCTGCCAGGTCTGCTCGATTTGCGTCAGCAGTTCAACTTTCTGCCCTTGTAAGGATTCAAGTAGCTCGAGGTTTTTGTCCACCAGTGCGGAAAATTCTTTCTCCAGCACAGCGGAAAGCCGCTCACCCGACTCGGCGAGCAGCTTTAATATTTCAATGCCTTCGGTCAACGCTGGGTTACAGCAGTCGTTCTAATTCAGCAAAGTTCTCGGCAATTTTTTTCGCGTCAAGCGGAAAGCGGCCTGCCTCTATGGCTTCGCGCATTTCCTGCACTTTCGCTTCGCGCATTAGCGCTTCTGTTTCAGCCGCGCGAATGTCTTCGCTTAATTCGACTTCTACACTTGCATCAGGCGTCGCTTGAGTTTTTACCTCCGCATTACTGGACGGTGCCTTCGCCGCAGTAGAGCTGGGCTTATTAGCAGCTCCGCCGCCTGTAATTGAATTGATGCCTTCCATACTTACCTCACCTGCCACGCTGTGTGGCGATAACTCCTTTTGCTTTCGCAGCTGGACCCATTATTGGGATTTTACAAATAGCTAGTCGGTTACCACTAGCCAAACTTTAGAACTTTTTACTAATTTCATTGCCATTTTTTCAACGCAGTACCCGAGCGCGGTTGGCTCCTGAGACAATTGCCCTAACTATCTGATTACTATTAATATTTTTCAGTTTCACCTGATCCCCGAAATAGCCGTCCTGGAGTGCAGTCGCCGTAGTTTCAATAGAATAATGCGCGCTTTTAGCGTTTAAAACCACTTCTTCTCCACGCCTTACAAGTTTTGCTTTCTTCAAATCGCGCTTGCGCAGTACAGAACCGCGATGAATCAGACGGTTTGCAGCTAGATGCTGCAGCCCCGATAAGTCGGTGAGTGCGTCGTTAGGCACCTTGTAGCTAATGCTTTTCAGTGACAGTTGGTCTCCAGAGATTGCAAAGCCAGCTGGAATAGTTTGATTGGCTACTACAACGGTTTGGGCCTGATAAACATCGGCAGTAGTTAAAATTTGGCCTTTACGCAGTGTTCGGGATGCAAAAACTCGTTTGGTGGGCCATTTAGCCAGGGCGTTTTGCGCTATATGCCTATGAGGCTTTGATACTTTTACTAGGTTTTCGCGGGTGATTTCATGTTCCGCGGGCAGTGATTGATTCAATTCATAGGCGTAGCCAAAAGCCTTGGTAGCGGCCTGTGGTGTTTTGCGAGTTTTCAGCCGCACAACGCGCTGCCAACTACTTGCCTGACATTGCGCTTTGATCGTGCGTTGACTCTGATCGTTAAAACTGAAGCGGAAGCTGTGTGGGCACAAAGGCACCCTAAAACGCTGGTCATTAATGCCCTGCAACATTGCAGGGTCGGCGGCGTCTTGCGGCAGCCAAGTCAAAAGTTGATCTATAAGCATTTGTTTTGCATTGGGGGCTGCAGCCGTCGATTCTTCGGCGAGTGCCCCAGTTGAGCAAATCAATAATCCAATAATAAAAGACCACTTCGACGCCCCAAATAGTCGCTTCAATAATCTGCCACCGTAAAAAGTCTGACGCACGCGAATAACCCTGAGAATAATCCTGTTGTGGCGTTAACAGCAAATTTAGTGCCAGCGTGAATCGGCGATCGCGAATATTGTCTTAAGCCCTTCTAGCAAGCGCTNGGCAGCCGGTGATNCAAAANTNNCCTNGCGGAGAAAAGCCTCTGGCCGCGNGAATTTTAGCTTGCGACCATTGCNGCGGNGNCAATTGTCGAAAAGTCGACAAAATCNCTGAAGTTGCTGGAGAAACCGACANAGNNCGGTCTTCCCCNCGNTGGCTCNNGGCGGCTAGCGCCTGCCAATTTGGCTTAGATCTGCCGGTTAAGATTTGCCGCCGCCTATATACAAAAGAGGCCTTAGGCCCGCCCTACCGTTATTTCCGCATCACTCAATGGCTGATTAGTGCAGCTTTTTGCGTTTTGGCACGGTGTTTGCTTTTGACCCAAGCGAACGCCGCAGGTTCGATGCAAAAGTAAGAATCGGCAAGAACAGTAATAACTTTAGCGAGAATAGCAAACTAGGTTATGGACGCATATAACGACATCTTTGGCACAACAGCGAAAGCGTTAGATTTACGGTCTAAGCGCATGGAGTTGATCTCATCAAACATCGCGAACGCGGATGTGGTGGGTTACAAGGCCAAGGACATGGACTTTAAAAAGCTCATGTCTAAGGAAATGAGCGGTGCATTGAACAACACCCACGCTAAACATTTGGGCGGTGTTGCCAATGGCAAAACAGATTACATCTATCGAGTACCCATAAACCCGTCCGAGAACGGCAACACGGTAGAGATGAACTATGAACAAGCGCAGTTCGGTCGGGAATCGACNCGCTACGCAGCAA
This sequence comes from Gammaproteobacteria bacterium, assembly GCA_002704325.1. Lineage (GTDB taxonomy): Bacteria > Pseudomonadota > Gammaproteobacteria > Pseudomonadales > Azotimanducaceae > UBA4421. The sequence continues at coordinate 12,008 of PAFJ01000002.1, forward strand.
CTTTGCAATTTTTGGAATCACGAGTGGGCGGTCTGCGCCGCGCACTACGTGGTGAATAAACATTCATTTTAATTTTCGCATACGGATAAACGTTGAAAGGTGACGAACCATGTCTTTAGTAATAAACACCAACATTGCATCAATAACCGCACAGCGGGCGTTGGAATCAAGTGGCGACGAGTTAGCAACGGCTATGGAACGTTTGTCCACGGGCTCCAAGATCAACAGTTCAGCCGATGACGCGGCCGGTTTGGCCATTGGCCAGCGCATGACCGCTCAGGTAAAGGGCCTAAACATGGCCGTAAAAAATGCCGGCGACGGCATGGCGATGACTCAAACTGTTGAGAGCGCGTTAAACACAATCTCAGACATGCTACAGCGCATGCGCGAGCTTGCGGTGCAATCGGTAAACGCAACCAATTCGTCNCGTGACCGGTCCTTCCTGCAGGAGGAAGTGAACCAGTTAACCCAGGAAATAAATCGAGTTTCAGCAACNTCNCANTTCAACGGTGAAAAGATNCTCGACGGTTCGTTCGTNAATAAGACCATTCAACTCGGCATGGAAGAAGGCGAGAAACTNACNTTGAGTGTGCCGTCCATCGCNGCCGACCAAATTGGNGCGTATANCTATACNGGCAACGGCACAGCGGCGGCGGCAATAGCGGCCACNCCTGCAGCCAATGCGGTTACCGCTGCAGAAGATTTAACTATTGTTGGCCCTTTGGGTACGGCGGTTACAACTGCGGACGCAGCAGATTCGGCCAAACAAACCGTTAGCCACATCAATGCGTTAACAAGTCAAACAGGCGTCTCNGCAACTGCTCAAACATACCTCCAGCTAGCGTCCAGCAACGCAACTGGAGAGAGTTATGCCATTCAAATTAACGGCGTTAGCTCGGGTAACTTCACGATCTCCAGCGCCTCGGTAGAGGATGCGGTTCGGGCCATCAACAGTGTTGCGGGCGCGACTGGCGTGACGGCGACCTCAACGTCTGACGGCAAAGTGTTGATGTTCGATAATGACGGTGACGATATCACCATTGAGAATATGGCTGATGGCACTTCGTTGACCGTGCAGAAGATGGGTTATCAGGGCNCTGCAGTCATAGGNCAGGGGGTNACGCTTGGTGCGTCTGGNGCTAACGACTCAACTCGGGTCAGTGGGGCNATAAAAGCAGTTTCCTCCGATCCTTTCACGATTACTCAGGCGGGCACNGANGCNGGAAATACGGCAAATGTAGTNGTNACCCAGCCAACTGTNGCGTCNTTNTCGAATGCCGTGGACTATACGATTAATTTNACNAATAACGGNGTNACTACGACATACACNATCAANCCCACGGCGTCTTCCGTGGCCGGNTTTCAGGCAGGCATCGATGCGACCGACTTAGTGGGTCTGGTTACCGCTTCGACCAACGCTGCTGGACAACTCGTTTTGACCGGCGCCGATAACCTNGACGCNTTCGANTTCCAGGCNGTTGCAACGGTNGCNGCNGTNAAAACNACNNCGGACNANTTNNCNGNNATCGCNNNNGCNACTTANAAAATTACCCAGNCCGACGGAACAGTGACGGANTTGGTGGTNGGNGCCGCGACCGTTNNNGGNTGGAANACNGCNATCGNCNNNACTGCGNTNGCAAATAAAATTGTAGCCACCGATGTTGGGGGCAAACTGGTTTTAACGGCTAATTCGACTGGTACGGCGGATGATGATTTCACCCTGTATGCCAACGATGGTACGACCGCTATAGCTTTGGGTGCGGACATTGCCGGTACCGTGGCCGGTGCCGCGGTGGATCTTGCTGCCGCGGGTCAGGTCGCCGGTACTGAAGGTACAGGCCAAGGGTATTTTGATACGGGCACGGCGAGCCTTAGCACGGTCTCAGATATCTCAATAGCCACTCAAGCCGCCGCCGGACTTGCGATTTCGGTTGCAGATGCTGCTTTGGATACGGTTGCGCGAATGCGCGCGAATCTGGGCGCCATAGATAATCGCCTCAGTTACACCATGGACAATCTCATTAACGTATCCGAAAAAACCGAAGCGGCTCGATCTCGGGTAGAGGACGCTGACTTCGCACTTGAGTCTGCACGACTTGCGAAGGCCCAAGTGTTACAGCAAGCGGGCACATCGATGCTCGGCCAAGCAAATCAAATGACCCAAATGGTATTAGACCTGTTGCGTTAAGCGACAGCCTCTGAAGGAGTAACACATGAGTCTTGAAAATATTTTTGGAATGGCGGGTGGCGCCATGGATGCGCAGTCAAAACGGCTCGCGTTAGCGGTTGAGAACATCGCAAATTCCGACGTTTTGGCGGGTGATCAAGCTTCGGCCTACAAGGCCAAGCGCGTCAACTTCGCCAC
>PAFJ01000003.1 GCA_002704325.1 Gammaproteobacteria bacterium
AACGCGGATTGCTCTCTATATGGGTACACAGCATCGCCAGAATGGCATCGCTCTCTGCTCGATCTAACCCTATGATTTTGCTCGTAAAACTTCCATTCAAAAAGAGTATTGGCTTGCCTGTTTCGGGGTGCCGAGTCACCACCGGATGGACTGCGCGCGGATAACTTTGCTCAGGAGTTAATCGAACATTGTAGGCAGCCAGATCCTTGCGCCCATCATGCTCAGCTCGCATTCCTATCAACCAATGTTTAACAGACGACGAAAGCCCTTCGTAGGCTTCACACATGTTGGCAAATAACGTATCTCCACCGCCCTGTGGTGGCGGTTGCTCCACATAGAGCAGAGAGGCAAACGGCGGCACCGCATCACACGACACATCTGAGTGCCAAGCCTCCCCATTAGTGTACTTTGACTCAGCGTGGGTGTTGATCATGAATAACTCAGGATCACCCTCAGCGCCCAAATGGCTATAGCGAGGATGAATATGCAAGGGCCCAAATTTCCTGGCGAACGCTTTCTGCTGTTCAGCGCTTATACTCTGGTTACGAAAAACGAGTACTTTATGCTGNGAGAACGCGCTTCTTATCAAGTCAATCTGCGACTGCGTAGATCGCGCTAAATCAACACCTGCGACCTCGGCACCAATGCTNGGGGTTAGCGGCATAAACCGGATGGCGTCCTCCATAACAATCTCGCTCTTTTATCTGCACACAAACCNAGCAACCACGACAACCCAAAACTCGACCTANACCAACATCGCCGAAACTTGAGCACTGCTCACCCTACCTCGCACCACGTCGGCCAACTTCTCTGCGAGCATGATGGTCGGAGCATTTAAGTTGCCGTTTGTAATATGCGGAAAGATCGACGCATCCACTACTCGCAAGCAGTCGATGCCATTTACCCGACCAAGCACATCCACCACAGCGCCCTGATCACTACCCATACGACAGGTGCCACAGGGGTGATACGCGCTCTCTGCATGAGCGCGAATAAATTCATCTAACTGCGCATCGGTTTGGGCGTTGGGTCCGGGGCTAAGCTCATTGCCGGCTACGGCGGCCAAAGCAGGCTGAGAGAAAATACGTCGCGTGGCTCTAATGGCCTCGCGAAAAACCCGCCAATCTTCTNGATCGCTAAGATAATTGAACGCTATTCTCGGCGCGCACAAAGGATCAGCACTGCTCAGTGTCACTGCTCCGCGACTGCGCGGCAACATCGGTCCTACATGNGCTTGGAAACCGTGCTGTTGCGCTTTACTGCTGCCATCGTACGACATCGCTGCCGGCAAAAAGTGAAACTGAATATCTGGATAAGGCTGACTTGCGCNGCTGCGGATAAAACCTCCCGCTTCAAAGTGATTCGTCGCACCAAGCCCGGTTTGGTCATACAACCAACGCGCGCCAATCTTGAGACGCCCTATCCACCCAAGATCTTNATATAGTGACAACGGCTGGGTGCAAGCCTGCTGCACATAGACCTCGAGGTGATCCATCAAATTCTGTCCGACGTTTGGAGAATCTACGATGGCATCGATACCGAATCGGCGGAGCTGATCGGCATCACCAACGCCCGACAGCATCAGTAGCTGGGGAGAGTTGATCGCACCGGCCGAAACAATAACTTCTTGCAAGGCCTCAACACGCAGTCTTTGCCGGCGATGCTTCAATTCAACAGCACAGGCTGAACCCTGTTGGATATCGATTTTGGTAACCAGGCTTTTCTTTAGCACTCGTAAATTNGCNCGCGACNTNGGCAGATAGGCCCGCGCNCTGGACTGTCGAATGCCATCAGCTACGGTCATTGGCAAAGGACCAAAGCCTTCCTGCTCGCCATCATTGAGGTCCGCACGATACGGATAGCCCGCCTGCTGAGCAGCGTCAATAAAATGAGCGTAAAGAGGGTTGGTCATTGTCCCGTTAGTGGTCGTCAACGGGCCATCAAATCCTCTAGCGAGTTCAGCAGCGCTCCCAGAACGCGATCCTTGAGCTTTCTTAAAGTAAGGTAATACCGCATCGTACCCCCANCCCTGTGCTCCCAACGCCTCCCATCGGGCAAAATCCTTTGCATGCCCGCGGGCATAGACCATGCCATTGATGGACGAAGAGCCGCCCAAGCCTCGACCGCGAGGACAATCCAAGCGCCGATTATTCATATGAGGCTCCGGTTCACTACGATAGCCCCAATTCAACGACTTACTTTGCATGGGTAAGTAAAAAGCCGAGGGCATTTTGACAATCAAGCGTTGATCCGTGCCACCCGCCTCAATCAGTATTACCGAGCAGTTTTCNTCCTCNGACAATCGACTGGCGAGGACACACCCNGCCGAACCCGCACCGACAATCACATAATCAGCCGCCATAATTTTGGACTTCATAGGAACATGCTCTCGGGGCTTATTTCAATTCGGCTAGCGGGGCATAGTAAGGCGACATGTCTATACCAAACGCTTGATAGCGGGCTTCCACAGCGGCAAGNGTTCGAGACGTCCAATAACTATGCCCTGGCGGCGGGAACCCAAGCACACTACGNTGGTCTACCGTTGCTTGGGCAACTAGCTTCTCCATTAACTTATCGCGTCGGTACATGGACCAGCACCAGCCCGGATGTAATACGTTTAGCCAATCGCAGCCGATCTTAGTGAACGTCAGATTTTGCACCAACCGCAGAGCATTCGCTTTTACCGGCCGACCTCTGTGCCACGTGTCATGGCGATAAAATAGTACTGAACCAAACTTATATTCGGCCACTAATTCCCGCGCATACAAATGTTTTTCGCGGAAATCCGCCGCCTCGGGATTGTGTTCGGCCATATAGGCTTCGGCTTTATCGCGATCGTTTACATAATCCAAACCGGCAACGCCCGGCGTTTGCACAATCGGCCATGGATAGGCAGGGTCACTCTGTCCGTCTCTTGGGACAACGGCCGTCGCCCCTTCACACTCGTCATAATCGTTCAGATAAATGATGATCTCTACCGCTTCCGGATTATCCCACTCCGGTGGATGCACCAGNGAGTGATTTGGGTAATCGCAGTGAATACGCTGATCAGTGTTATCCAACGCATCATCCGAATCGCCATTCCCGTATTTAGGCCAAAGGTCAGATTGAGTTAGGCGTAAATCACACGGGCCNACCCCCAAAAGATCTGCCACTGCTTGAAGCAAATGCGGATGTAGGGTGACCGCATTACACGCTGAAGANTCCGCTGGAAAGACAAATTTCTGACCGCTACCGAAATTGTTGAAGTGCGTCGCCGCAGCGGTTCCCGGTTCTGGATAAAAGTCTAACGCATCACCCTGTAACGTTCGCAACAGGGCATCGGGCAATAAATCATGAACTAGCGTGAACCCCCTATCGCGCCAACTCTGTATCTGCGCGCCGCCTAGACGATGCTCGACTANGGCTTCTGAATGCGCAAAATTCCCAGCGGACTTACCCATTACTCCCTCCTGGTAACGCTACCGGATAGCATAATCGAAAAACATACGAACAATCCGCTGCTAATAACTCTATAACGCTGAGGGTCCACTGCCACTCTTCACAGCTCGCAGTTGCATTCCCGAACTCAATGCCGAAATAAAGCGACAAGGGAGATCGCTTGAGACCACGGTTTACTTATCGTAAAACGGCACGTCTGCGCGACTGTAATAGATATTCATCAGTGAGTAACGCTCACCCAAGCCCTCAGGAACCGGCTCTCTACCGTGCCAGCTCTTTTTACCAACGATGAACGCGTAGCCTGAATTTGGCAGGAAGGGAAATGTTTTTAACGGATCAAACTCTCGTCGTTGAGTGCCAGTTATTTTATTTAATTCACGGATGACCCTACCTTTTAGCGAACGTGTATACAGCGTGGTTCCAAAATCTCGCTGCTGCTCATTTGCGGGCAAATACAGCTGGGTCGTCACAATCTTGGTATTAATATCCTTATGGGGCTGAATTTTATAACCCGACGCATCGCGAAATAGCCCGGACTTTGGGTACGCCTCAACATCTGATGGAATGCTTGCGCCAGTGCGCTTTGCAAGATCTGGCGCCAACAATTCAAAATATTTTTCGCCAATACGGCGATCATCAAGAACTGACCGCAAAAGTTGGAAAAACTCTCTTTGCACCTCGGGCAACGGCGCCAGAAACGTTTCGTTGAAGGGCAGCACTTCACGCGTACTGGTGCCATCACTGCGCATCGCGTCGCGATGATTCAGCGACTTATACCCCTGCACATGCGGCAGCATCTCAACTAAGTGGCCATAGACGTCTTCAGGAAAAAGATCTACCGCATACAAATGCGAAAAAGGTGCATGCTCTATTTGCGCTTTATCCAATGCCGCTACAAAGTGTTCGACCAAATCGTCTCTATGCCAGTTCATCGCCATCCCTTACAAACATTTTCGCGATTACGCGTCGACCACGGCCGTAGCTTCATCATGCAGTTCGAACTCAGCATGCAACGCTCTTACGGCCAGTTCCATATAGCGTTCTGCCACAACAACCGATATTTTGATCTCCGACGTTGAGATCATTTGGATATTGATGTTTTCTTCAGCGAGTGCGTCGAACATACGGGTCGCTACACCTGCGTGGGATCGCATACCAACACCAACGATTGAAACCTTCGCTATAGCGTCATCGCCACTGATCTCGCGAGCATTAATTTCCTGAGCGACACTTTCAAGCGTCGTAAGTGCTTCAGCAAAATCTTGACGTTTGACCGTAAACGTAAAGTCCGTGAGTCCATCGGCCCCAGTGTTCTGCAAAATCATGTCAACTTCGATGTTTTTGCGCCCGATGGGTCCTAGTATCAACGATGCGATACCTGGCACATCAGGAACACCGGCAACCGTGATTTTAGCTTCGTCTAATGCATGCGCGATGCCGGACACAATCGCTTGTTCCATGTTTTCCGTCTCCATAGTAATCAGCGTGCCCGGGCCTTCTTGGAAAGTTGCAAGGACTCTGAGCGGCACTTTATAACGGCCGGCAAATTCTACCGACCGAGGATGCAAAACTTTTGAACCTAGACTTGCCAGTTCAAGCATTTCTTCAAAGGTTATTTGCCGAAGACGGCGCGCATTGCTGATGATGCGCGGATCCGCGGTATATACCCCATCAACATCAGTGCAAATTTCACATTCATCAGCCTGTAACGCAGCCGCTAAGGCCACAGCTGAGGTATCAGAACCGCCGCGGCCGAGGGTGGTGATATCACCGTCCGCGTTAACGCCTTGAAAACCAGCAACTACTGGCACGGATCCTTGCTTCAAGCTGGACGACAAATTTTGCGTATCTATGGCCTCTATGCGGGCCTTTCCGTGTGCAAAATCGGTTTGCACCGCTATTTGATCACCGAGAAAAGAACGAGCCGAAATACCAATTTGCCCAAGCGCCATACTCAGCAACGCTATCGTAACTTGCTCTCCCGAGGCGAGCAGCACATCGAGTTCGCGAGCATCGGGCTTTTCTCCGCCAGTAGCCTGCCCCAAAGCCATCAAGCGGTTCGTTTCTCCTGACATGGCAGATACCACCACCACAACGTCATGACCTGCTTGCTTGTATCGTGCCACGCGCTGCGCTACGCCTTGAATACGCTCGACGTCACCGACACTAGTGCCTCCGTATTTTTGAACGATCAGCGCCATATCAACTCAATTGTTCTTGAAGCCATTCTTTTGCTGCGACAACCAACGCCTCAATCCCATCAGGATTGCTGCCGCCACCGGCCCGGGCCAGATCAGGTCGGCCGCCGCCTTTGGCTCCAACCAAATGTCCAATACTATTAAGCAGGTCTGGTGCTGGAATACGTGCGCTCAACTCTTTACTCACCGCTACCACCAACCCTACTTTACCACCTGCAATGTTCGCTAAAACAAAAACGCTGTTTTCTGGCGTCTTGGAACGCAGGGTATCCAGCGTTTGCATGACCGTTTTACTGTCCCCTTGCACCGCCGCCACTAGCACCGCAACGCCATTAATCATTTCAATCGTGTCACCTANATCACTACTTTGTGCGGTCGCTACTTTTTGGTTTAGGGCTTCGATCTCTTTTACCAGGGCCTTGTTTTCCCCAACCACATGCACAATCCGATCAACAAGCTCTGCAGGATTAGTTTTCAATTGCTCACTTGCCATAAACAGTCGCTCTTCCAACAACCGCGAATGATCGACTGCAGCCTGACCAGTAACAGCCTCGATACGTCTAACGCCTGCAGCAATTCCAGTTTCAAGTTGGATTTTAAAACCTCCGATGTCGCCCGTTCGCTGAACGTGAGTACCGCCACACAGTTCCACGGAGTAACCACTGCCCATGTTCAACACCCGAACCTGATCCGCATACTTTTCACCAAACAGCGCCATCGCGCCGCCGGCAACAGCGTCTTCATAAGACATTAACCGCGTATCAACGGCAGTGTTGTTGCGAACCTGCTCACAAACCTGGTCTTCAATTTGCGCGAGCTGTTCCCGGCTCACGCTACCTTCATGAGAAAAATCGAAGCGCAATTTTTCGGCATTAACCAGTGATCCTTTTTGCTGCACATGCGTACCCAATACCGAACGCAACGCGGCATGCAGTAAGTGAGTCGCAGAGTGATTCGCGCGTGTGCGATCACGCTCTAAAGGAGCCACCGCCGCGACACCCGAAACTCCAGATTCAATTGCTCCACTCGCAACGGTGCCAATGTGCAAATGCTGCGCGGCACTAATTTGGGTATCTGTCACGCGAAATTCAAAGGTATCCCCAGCGATTCGCCCAATGTCACCAACTTGCCCGCCAGACTCTGCGTAAAAGGGCGTCTTATCGGTAACAACAATGCCAACTTCGCCAGATTGAAGCTGGGCCACACTGTCGCCTTGTTCATCAAAGACCGCAATAACCCGGGCTGCACCCTCAAGCTTATCGTAGCCAGTAAATTCAACGGGCTCGCTAACATGAATTTTCTGTCCCAGATTAGTGCCGAAGCTGGTGGCGGCCCGACCCCGCTNGCGCTGCGCTTCCATCGCTTGATCAAACCCCTCTTGATCAACCTTAAGACCCAATTCGCGCGCAACATCCGCAGTAAGATCGACTGGAAAGCCGTAGGTGTCATACAGCTTAAACGCCGTGTGTCCTGGCAACGTATCGCCTTGCAATTCGCCGAGTTCGCCCTTGAGTAATTCCATACCCTGATTAAGCGTTGTACTGAAGCGTGCCTCTTCATCCGCAAGAGCGGCGGAAATAGTAGATTCTTGCTGCACTAGAATCGGATAGGCCTCTCCCATTTCCTCCACCAACACGCGCACTAGTTTATGAAAAAAGGGTTCGCGAATATTTAGCTTATAACCATGCCGCAGGGCGCGGCGGATAATTCTGCGTAATACGTATGCTCGATCTTCATTACCCGGTTTAACCCCATCAGCAATCAAAAACGCNCTACTTCGAATATGATCAGCAATAACTCTTAACGACGCGGTGTTCAAAACCTCCGTCGGATTGTCAATGCCCGCGTAGCCACCGGCAGCAAGCATGATATTTTTGAACAGATCTATTTCGTAGTTACTATGAACACCTTGCAAAATTGCCGCCATTCGCTCAAGGCCCATACCTGTATCAACACCCGCTTGTGGCAAGGGCGCCAAGTCGCCCTCTGCTGANCGATCAAACTGAGGAAAAACCAAATTCCAAAATTCNATAAAACGATCACCGTCTTCTTCCGGCGAACCTGGTGGGCCACCGGGAACGTCGGGGCCGTGATCGTAAAATAATTCTGTGCAAGGCCCGCATGGGCCTGTGTCACCCATGGTCCAAAAATTTTCCTCTAGATCGATGATTCGATCTGCCGGCACGCCAATTTTGTCGCGCCACAGAGCCCGAGAATCGTCGTCTGTCGGATGGACAGTGACCGTAATCTTATCTTTGTCTAGACCCAGAACTTCAGTAGTGAACTCCCAAGCCCAACTGATAGTCTCTTCCTTGAAATAATCGCCAAAACTAAAATTGCCCATCATTTCGAAAAAGGTATGGTGCCGCGCCGTATACCCAACGTTTTCAAGGTCGTTGTGCTTACCGCCAGCGCGAACACAACGCTGCGCCGACGTAGCTTTTGTATAGCCCGGATCCATTTTACCCAGCAGCGGATCTTTAAACTGGTTCATGCCGGCATTGGTGAACAGTAACGTCGGGTCGTTATGCGGGACGAGCGAACTTGAAGACACGACTTTGTGCCCCTTGGATTCGAAGAAGGACAAGTATGCAGCGCGCAACTCGGCGGTATTCATAAAACTAAGAACTTAGACGTTAAGACGCGAGGATTATAGAGGAGAAACCGATCCCGCGCTGCTTGACGCTACCCCAGACTCCTAGGCATCCCTAGCCCTATAAAAATAGACGGCTAGAGACTGCAGAAATTCAGGGCAACTACCCAAAAAACTCTAACTCAAAGAGAATTCTTCGGCTAAGGCGGCTCGCACAATTTCAGAGGAAAAGCCACGTCGAGCTAAAAATGCCGAGAGTTTTTGCCGTGCCAGAAACTTTTGTTGCTGGTGCTCACGAATCTCTTCAGCACTGCCTTCCTCATCCTCAAGCTCAGAAAATGCTTGGGCCAGTCGCGACGTCGTGCGCACTTTTTTGAACGCCACCTCAACTGCGAGTCTCACCCATTGAGTGTCTTTTTCGTCTAAACAGTCTTTTATTAACTCCTTCGACACACCTTTTTGCGCCAACTCCTGAGCGATATGGCGAGGACCGTAGCCTTTAGACTTACGAGAATGGATTAGCGCCTCGGCAAATCGTTCATCACTCAACAGCCCATTCCGTTCAAGCGCTGCCGAAGCTTTATCCACCAGCGCGTCAGGAAAACGCCGGCCTAATTTCTGCTTAAGCTCTTGACTACTGTGCTCTCTCCGAGCCAGCAGGTTTAACCCCGAGTTATACACCCTTGCGGCTTGCTGCCTAGTCGCCGCATGCTGCATCTCTTGATCTTTCATCAGGGCAGTAACTCGTTATCTGAAAGATCCTCTTAACTCAAACTCTCCTGCGATGCTTCTGGAATCAAAACTTCGGCAGTAGCTTCAGAAGCATCCAATTGAGGCATTAATTGTTGCCGTATGGTGCTCTCTATTTCCTCTTTCATCACTGGGTTGTCATCAAGAAAATCTGCCGCGTTCTTGCGGCCTTGGCCGATTCGATCACCTTTATAGGAATACCAAGCGCCTGACTTTTCAACCACGCCCTGCTGCACGCCCAACTCAAGTATTTCGCCAGTGCGATGAATGCCTACCCCATACAAAATCTGAAATTCGGTCTGCCGAAAAGGCGGCGCTACTTTGTTTTTGACAACTTTGACACGCGTTTCGTTGCCCACGACCTCGTCACCATTCTTAACCGCCCCAATACGGCGTATGTCTAATCGAACTGAGGAGTAGAATTTAAGTGCATTACCGCCGGTTGTAGTCTCTGGAGACCCAAACATCACGCCGATCTTCATACGGATTTGATTAATGAAAATCACCATTGTATTTGATTGTTTAATGTTACCCGTCATTTTTCGCAGGGCCTGGCTCATCAAGCGAGCTTGCAGACCAACATGGGTATCTCCCATCTCACCTTCGATTTCCGCTTTTGGTGTGAGCGCGGCAACCGAGTCTACAACGACAACGTCTACTGCAGCTGAGCGCACCAGCATGTCACAGATTTCTAGCGCCTGTTCACCAGTGTCAGGTTGTGAAACCAGCAGGTTGTCCGTGTCAACACCAAGTGCCTGAGCGTATTGGGGATCTANTGCGTGCTCAGCATCGATAAAGGCACAGGTTCCGCCAACTTTTTGTGCCTCAGCAATGACTTGCAAGGTCAACGTGGTTTTACCCGAAGATTCTGGCCCATAAATCTCAACCACACGGCCTCGCGGCAGACCACCAATTCCCAACGCGACATCCAAACCGAGAGAACCCGTTGAAACCGAGGGTATCGCGATCTGCTCTTGGTCACCCAAGCGCATCATTGAGCCCTTACCAAACTGCCGCTCAATCTGCGCGAGAGCGGCGGAAAGAGCCCGGTCTTTTTCTGGGTTGTTGTCTATGCCTTGTGAAGAATCTTGTTTTTTCTGTGCCATGGTCAGTGCCTCGCTTGCAATGAAATCTTTCTTAGAGACGGGTTATGTTTCGCCGACTTTTTAGGCTGAGGCTAGTAAGCTCATGCAGCTGTTAACCTTGCGGCCTAGTACGCTCAACGCCTAACCGGGTTGCGCAATTGACCCGAACAAACATTCTCGAACTCCAATGAGACTACTGTATAAGCATTCAGTAGTGGTGTGCAACGATTTTTCCACTGTTTTCGCGACGAGGATCTGTTTTCCTACAATGACCATGAAAAAAGGCCCATATTTACTGCCTAACCTATATCGCAGTTGACGAAACTGGTTGGCCTGTGTTCACTAGCCCTTCGCTACCAAATCTTAATGTCATGGCCGAAACTTCTCCCGCCAAAACAGCCGCATCGNTGCAAGGCCACACGCCAATGATGCAACAGTATCTAGCCATAAAAGCTGATTATCCGCTCGACTTGCTGTTTTACCGTATGGGCGACTTTTATGAGCTGTTTTTCGACGATGCAAAGACAGCNGCTGAACTCTTAGATATCACCCTCACCGCGCGAGGACAGAGCGATGGTCAGCCTATTCCCATGTGCGGCGTACCGTACCATGCTGCAGAAAGCTATCTGGCTAAGCTTGTAAGTATCGGACGCTCAGTCGCGGTATGTGAGCAGACAGGCGACCCGGCGACCACCAAGGGCCCCGTCGCTCGGGAGGTGCAACGGATCATTACGCCGGGCACTTTAACCGACGAGGGGCTGCTTGCAGGTCATCAGCGCAGCGCTATTCTCGCCATTAACCCCAACGCTCAAGCGGCTGGACTCGCTCTCCTCGATCTTTCCAGTGGCCAACTTGAGTTGTTGGAAATCCCTGCGGTAGAACACCTTGCGGATTACATCCAGCAACTGCGTCCCAGCGAGCTATTGCTGCCCGAATCGCATACTCAGGGGCTCTCGACAACGCTGCCAAACCTAACCTGCAGATCCATTGACGACGCCCGTTTTCACCAGCGCGCCGCCTTGGCTGATTTACAGCAGCACTTTGGCAGCAATGTACTTTCACGCACCGGATTACTCGCCGACGCGCCCTGCCTTGGCGCCGGTGCCGCGGCACTGCACTATGCCAAGTCAACCCAGTGCCAGGATCTGCATTTTTTGCAGCACATTGTTTTCCGTGAGTCTCAGCAGATTATCGGTCTCGATGCACATTCTCGCCGCAACCTTGAAATCGATGTTCGCAGTAACGGCGCGACTGACCACACTTTGCTTAGTCTTATGGACAGTTGCGTCACCGCGATGGGCAGTAGGCTGTTACAACGGTGGTTGCACGAGCCCAGCCGAAACTTAAATACGATTACTCAGAGACAGCATTGGGTGACTCAGGCGCTGGNCGATAATGCTTTCTCAAAAATACGCGAAAACCTNCAGCCCATCGGTGATCTGCAGCGAATTCTGACCCGCATCGATTTAGGCTCAGCCCTCCCGCGTGACCTCGCGCGATTACGAGATACTCTGAATCAACTACCCAACGTAGAAAACGCGCTGAGAAGTATCGACAACACGCACAGCGAACATCTGGCTGTGCAACTGATTGGATTCGATGATCTCGCCGTCTTGTTAAGCCACGCTGTAGTAGAAAATCCGCCGGTAACGCTGCGGGAAGGCGGTGTTATTGCCAGCGGCTACAACGCTGAGCTCGACAGGTTGCGTGAGCTGACCAATCACTCAGCTGATTGGCTTGCAAGTATGGAACTGCGCGAGCGCGAGCGAACCGGTATCAGTTCGCTGAAAGTTGGCTACAACCGAGTACACGGTTACTACATCGAAACATCGAAAGCTGCTCAGGGCGAAATCCCAGAGGACTACACACGACGCCAGACGCTGAAAAATGCCGAGCGCTACATTACGCCAGAACTGAAGACGTTCGAAGAAGAGGCGTTAAGCAGCCAAAGCAAGTCAATGCAGTTAGAGCGCACATTATTCGGCGATTTATTAATTGATCTGGCAAACCACTCCACACGTCTACGCAAAGCCGCCAACGCACTGGCCGAAAGCGATGTGCTCGCATGCTTTGCCGAGCGAGCCAAGACGCTCGATTTCTGCTGCCCTGTATTCTCCGACGAAACGACAATCCAGATACAACAGGGTTGGCACCCGGTTGTCCGCGCGGCCTCTACTGAAGCGTTCATCGCCAATGACCTTGATCTGAGCAGCGACGCCAGTATGGCCATCATTACTGGCCCCAACATGGGCGGTAAATCAACGTTCATGCGTCAAACCGCGCTCATATGCTTGCTGGCCTATTGCGGCAGTTATACCCCTGCGCAGGCAGTCACCCTGGGCCCGATAGATCGTATTTTTACCCGCATCGGTGCTGCCGATGACCTCACCAGCGGACGCTCGACCTTCATGGTAGAGATGACAGAGACCGCTCAGATACTGCATCAGGCCAGCGCCAATAGTCTGGTGCTGCTGGACGAGATTGGACGCGGCACGAGCACCTACGACGGTCTTGCGCTCGCATGGGCATGTGCTCAACACTTGGCACAAAATGCCAATGCGCTGACCTTATTTGCAACCCACTACTTTGAACTCACTACGCTGCCCGCCTTATGCAGTAACGTTAGCAATCTGCATTTGAACGCCAAAGAGCATGCCGGTGACATCGTGTTTTTGTATCAGGTCAAGGCCGGGCCGGCGAGCCAGAGCTATGGCATCGAAGTCGCAAAATTAGCCGGTCTTCCAGATGCGGTGTTAACCGTTGCACGTCAACGTCTTGCCAGCTTCGAACAAGCTAATCTGCAACCGCTTCAAAACGACTTATTTGCAGTCGATCACATCCCCGCACCGCCCACTCCAGATCCAGAATCTGCAGAGTTACTTCAACAATTGCGGCGGGCCAGACCTAACGACATGACACCCATGCAGGCATTAGCTCTGATCCAACAACTGCATGATCAAGCCTCGAAACTAGGGGAATAGACACCATTAGGAGGCTAGACTCAGCCGCGCAACCACGCTCTATATAGCTCTGGAGCAACAGCCATTAGACACCGCTTGTCTTATCGCTATAGCTGCGGCTTGAGCGTTGGACTGCCCTTGCACATTCGTTAAACTACGCGCCCTCTCACCCAAGGAGCCCTCTTGTGACCTTCATCGTCGGCGAAAACTGCATCAAGTGTAAACACACCGACTGTGTTGAAGTATGTCCTGTCGACTGCTTTTACGAGGGGCCCAACATGCTAGTCATTCATCCAGACGAATGCATCGACTGCGCACTATGCGAGCCAGAGTGCCCAGTGGATGCAATTTTTTCGGAAGACGAAGTACCCGAAGACCAGCAACAGTTCTTAGAATTGAATGCTGAGTTGGCCGAAATCTGGCCAAACATAAGCGAAATCAAAGACTCGCCTGAAGATGCCGAGGAATGGAATGGTAAGCCGGGCAAGCTTGCACTTTTGGAACGCTAGTTTTTCCCCGCCGCACATTTGCATTGGCGGCGCGTGACCTCTTAATTGCTATCTCGGCTTGATCAAGCTCTTTGGATTAATCGGCTTACCGTCGCGGCGAAGCTCAAAATGTACCTTTTGATTATTGTTATTGCGCGACACAAGTTCCGCCAGCGATTGCCCGGTTCGCACGGTTTGCTGCTCGCTAACTAAGATACGGCCATTAAAACTATACGCGCTGAGCAAATTGCCCGTGTGTTTAACAATCACTAGGCGCTCGTATCCGGCGATACCATTTCCGGCATACACCACATTCCCACCTGACGCACTGCGCATTCTGATTTTCGATTGAATCTGATAATCCCAACCCTTGCTGCCGTTACCGAAACCAACACTCGGGGCCTGTTTAATCGGCCGCACCCACACTAAGGGCGCACGCTTGTTAGATTTTGCAGGCTTCTTCGACACCGTTTTAGCGACCACGGTCGCACTCGTTTGAGTCTTAGGTTTGGGTTTGGGTTTGGGTTTAGCTTTTTCTTGTCTAGAAGACGCGACTGATGCAGGAGTTTCGCTGATTTTAGCGGTTCGATCTTGCGCAGCAGCAGGCTTTATTGACGTGGGCTTTCGCGCAGTTTTTGCTACCGGTGGCGCCACCAATCGCAAACGCTGACCCGGAAAAATTACATAGGGTGCCGCAATGTCGTTGATTTTNGCCAATTCTTTGTAATCTTTGCCTGAACGCCAAGCAATAGAATAAAGCGTGTCGCCCTTACGAACGATAAAGACATCACCTGTTATTGTTTGCGTACGCGAGACTTCGCTGACCATCGGTGTGCCAAGCGGCACACAGCCCGCTAAGCACAACAGCAGTGCGATATAGGCTATGCCCGATATGCGACGCGCTGCATCAACCACAATACGATTACACCCATGCTGACTGCAGGCAAAACTCCAGCCAGATACGCCGATTGCCCGCTGAGAGAAACATATTCCGCCGGCCATAGGAAACTCTCCATCAGAGTTGCCGCGTCACTATTTTGCCAGGGCCAAAGCTTTGCCAGCGCCACAACCATGAATCCGGTCAACAGCGACAAAAGACGATCCTCGTGATGCGTGATCAGCCACGACAACACGCGCACAAACAAGGCAAGGCCAACAGCGCAGCCCAATGCGACCGCCGATAGCTTCAGCACATCCAAATCCGCGATCGCGACAATGACATCGTCGTACAAACCAAGTAACAACAATACAAAGCTGCCAGACACCGCCGGCAGTATCCAGGCGCAAACNGCAACTGCACCAGCAATGAACAGCGCAATCCACGAGCTCTGAATCTGGCCAATCGGTAACATTAAAAAAGCCAAACCGAGAATCGCTCCTAGCGTGCCATAACGCGCTAAGACCGCGAGACTGCGGGCACGTCCGATAACAACTGCAGAGGCCAATATCAATCCGAAAAAGAATGCCCACAGCAGCGGTGCGGCCTCGGCCAAGAAGAACCTCACCACCGGCGCGAACGCGATTATCCCAGCGCCCATACCAACGGCTAAGCTCAGTAGAAAGCCAAGATTATGATACTGCCAAAACATTTGGGGCTGGCTCAGCAATCTAACGGAATGCGGACCGAAGCTCGCTAACGAGGTGACCAACTCACTATAGATCCCCGTAACAAACGCTATTGTCCCTCCGGATATTCCGGGCACGAGTTCCGCCAAACCCATACAACCCCCGCGCAGAAAGACACCAAGACGAGTTGTTTGGATAACCTGTGCTCTAGACGTGGGGTTTTCAGACTTTTGCATAAGGCTCAGCGCACAGAAGTTCCCGACAATAACGGCACAAATTTCACGCGGTCGTGTACGCGCTCAACAAACCCCTCCGGCGTTCGATCTATGACAATCAACTCCTGAATCATATCATCGCCAACCGGCACAATAAGACGCCCACCAAGCGCAAGCTGTTCGAGCAGCGCCTCGGGAACCGCCGGAGGTGCAGCCGTCACCATAATGCCATCGAACGGCGCTTGGGCCTGCCATCCGCCGTAGCCATCACCATGCTTAAGCGATACATTCTTAATCGACATTGCTGCAAGTCTTTCCTTCGCTCTGTTTGTCAGCGCAGAAATCCGCTCTATGCTGCATAGACGCTTACACATTTGTGCTAGGACCGCAGTTTGATAGCCCGAACCAGTGCCCACCTCAAGCACTTGCCCAAGGTTTACCTCGCACATTAATTGGGTCATCAGCGCAACGATAAAAGGTTGCGAAATGGTTTGGTTATGGCCAATGGGCAACGCGGTATCCTCATAGGCACGGTGCGCCATGGCCTCGTCGACAAAGATGTGCCTTGGCACACTAGCTATGCAAGCCAGCACTTCAGGATTATCGATCCCCTGATCGCGCAAGCGCGAAACCAATCGGTCGCGAGTGCGTTGAGAGGTCATGCCGATACCTTGCAGGTCGAATTCTGTCACCGACTTTGATCCTTAAGTTCAAAACACCGTTGCAACATAACTGTTGCATATGCGCCGGGTGGCAGGCTAAAGCTAAGCTCAAGAATAGCTTCGGCCGGATGCTGTGCAAAGCTAAAGTTGACAGGTTCAACCAGCAGGGGCCGCAACCCCCGATTAACACCAGCCATCTCCAGCCCGTGACACAGCGCATGCTCCGCATGCACGGCAGCATTCTCTATTGCCAAGGCTTGATCAGTGAATGGCGAGCGGCCGCGACCCCACAGCGATCCTACCACCGACCCCGATATATCGCCGGCCACAGCCGTAGCTACACAATCCTGCCGTTCACGCGCTGCGAGGATAAGATTGAACAAATGACTGCGGGCCACCGACAAATACAGCCCTCTGCGAGCTTTGCTCACGCGGCGCGGCTGTCGGTCCACTAACCAGCGCTTCGCAGCCGCCAGATTATCTCTACCAAAGCGCTGCGGTCCGAAGTAATTTGCAAAGGGTTGTGCAAGGCTTCCCATTAACGGCAGGGCAAGCGCCAAATCACAGCCTAAGCGAATAATAAAATCGTTATGCTGGTGTTCTCCACGCCGCAACTTGCGCTGATGACGGTCGCTCTTGAGGCAACGAAAATACCGATCCGCTGTGGCAATTTCAGGCGGCTTGAATTCTTCTTCGATCGAATCATCAGCCGTGGTAACGCTAAACCACTGACGAGTAATCGCGCACTTATCCTTAAGACCCGCGTAGCCAACGTCCTGAGGCCGCACCGAGTAACGCCGCACCAACTCTGCCGCCACGGCAGCCGTATTCATATTGCGTTTTTCTATGTATAGATAACGGTGCTCACCGGACTTGGTGAACGCCCAACCCAAGCTTTCGTTCACACGCCAGTCTTCAGGACGCGCCTTTATGGTGGCACAAGGCAACTCTAGGCCTGGCGCCGACGCCACGCTCTTAAGGCTTGGTTTCATCAGGTATGAGGTAGAAGACTTCGCCTTTTTTTACCAGCCCTAATTCGCTGCGCGCACGCGCCTCGAACGCGTCCTTCCCAGACTGCAGAGCCACAACCTCAGCGACCATTTTGCGGTTACGCAGTTCTAGTTGTTCCATGCGCACTTTCTGTTCGGCAACTTGGCCAGCGAGTCTTTGCTGAGCCATGGCGCCCGACTGACCAAACCAGATCTGATATTGCAAACCGGCAAAAAGGATCACCAAAACAGCCGATAAACTTTTCATCCCGAGGCCCTCTGTTAAGCCCTAATTGGCTTGGCCATAGATCGCGCCACGACCAGGGTACCGCGCTTGGTTTCCCAGAAACGCCTCTATGCGTAACAACTGGTTATATTTTGCGACTCGGTCAGAGCGGCATAACGAACCGGTTTTTATCTGCCCTGCTCCCGTCGCAACCGCCAAATCAGCAATCGTAGTGTCTTCAGTTTCTCCAGAACGATGGGAGATAACACTAGTAAACCCAGCGGCATTAGCCATCTCGATGGCCTGCAATGTCTCGGAGAGCGTACCAATTTGATTAAATTTAATGAGAATGGAGTTAGCTACCCCTTCGTCGATCCCACGTTTTAGAATACGCGTATTAGTCACAAATAGATCATCACCGACGAGTTGGGTACTGGACCCTAACTTCTCGGTTAACGCTTTCCAGCCTGGCCAATCACTTTCATCCATACCGTCTTCGATTGATACTATGGCATGCTCGGCGCACAGCCCCGCTAGGTATTCGACAAAACCGTTCGCGTCGAAGATTTTGTTCTCGCCATTAAGGCGATACTCGCCTGCTGCATAAAACTCAGAAGCGGCGCAGTCCAAGGCCAACGTAACATCACGACCTATCTCATAACCGGCCGCGCTTACGGCCTGAGTTATGACCTCTAACGCCTGAGCATTAGATTCTAGATTAGGTGCAAAACCGCCTTCGTCACCGACAGCCGTAGACAATCCCAGATGCTGCAGATGCTTTTTCAAGTGATGGAATATTTCTGTACCACAGCGCAACGCTTCAGAAAACGAACTGAACCCAACGGGCTGAACCATGAATTCCTGAATATCCACATTATTGTCCGCATGCTCACCACCGTTAACGATATTCATCATAGGCACCGGCATACGCATCGTTGGGTTGCCTGCCAAGGTATTCATGTGCTGAAACAATTGTTGCTGAGTTGCTGCGGCCGCCGCCTTACAGGCCGCCAACGATACCGCCAACGTTGCATTAGCGCCAAGTCGAGCCTTATTTTCAGTACCATCCAGCGCTACCAACGCTTCATCGATCGCCTGTTGGTTGCGGCAATCTTGCCCAGCAAGCCGGGCATTAATCTCTCCGTCGATAAACGCAACCGCCTGACTCACACCCTTTCCCATATAGCGTCCAGCGTCACCATCGCGCAATTCGAGGGCCTCACGGCTACCGGTAGACGCGCCGGAAGGCGCGGCCGCACGGCCCATGTGCCCGCTGTCCGTCAGAACATCTGCTTCCACGGTCGGATTACCTCGCGAATCAAGGATTTCGCGCGCTGTCACCGAAACTATTTTACTCATCGTGTTTCTCCATAGCCTAGCTTTGCGATTATTTCGCTAACTCAGCCAATTGGTCTTCAAGACGAGGCTGGCTTTTCACCACCGCATCTATGTCCATAAGTTGCTGCAAGAGCGCTTTGACTTTGTTCAGCGGCCATGAATTGGGCCCATCCGACAGCGCCTTCGATGGGTCTGGATGGCATTCCATAAATACCCCTGCGACGCCCGCGGCCACGGCTGCCCGAGCCAGCACGGGCACCATTTCACGTTGTCCGCCAGAGACATTACCCAGCCCGCCGGGCATTTGCACCGAGTGGGTGGCGTCATACACCACGGGGCAACCGGTTTGCCGCATCAGTGACAAAGAGCGCATGTCTGATACCAGATTATTGTAACCAAAGCTGGCGCCGCGCTCGCACACCATGACCTGCTCGTTACCTGTAGACTTGGCTTTNTTCGCAACCTGCAACATATCCAAGGGCGCCAGAAACTGGCCTTTCTTGATGTTCACGGGAACGCCCTGAGCACATACGTTAACAATAAAATTCGTCTGCCGAGACAGGAAGGCTGGGGTCTGTAATACGTCAACGACGCTGGCAACCTCATTCAACGGCGTATCTTCGTGGACATCGGTCAAGACCAACATATCAAGCTCATCTTTAACCCGCTGTAAGATCCGCAAACCCGCTTCGATGCCCGGCCCGCGATAGCTGTCGATCGANGATCGGTTGGCTTTGTCAAAGGAGCTCTTAAAAATGACAGCTACACCGAGTTCTTCGCCAATTTGCTTAAGCGCATAAGCGGTATCCAATATCAACGCTTCAGTTTCAATGACACAGGGCCCAGCTATAAAAAACAGCGGAGCATCTCCCCCAACTGTAAAATTGCCTAACTGCATGGCTAACTCTCCGCGTTTGATCGGCTACTTCTCAGCTGCTGCGGCGTGCGCCAAGCCCGCCTCTACGAAACCTGAAAATAATGGGTGCCCGTCTCTGGGTGATGAAGTGAATTCCGGATGAAACTGGCAGGCAATGAACCACGGATGGTCTTGCAATTCGATCATTTCAACCAGTTCCCCGTCTTCAGACTTGCCGGCAACAACTAACCCATTAGCGGTCAGTTGGTCTAAATATCGATTATTTACTTCATAACGATGGCGATGCCTTTCGCGAACAAGCCGCTCTCCGTATACCTGCTCTGCTAAGCAGCCCTGATTGAGCACACAAATCTGCTCACCCAAACGCATGGTGCCACCCAAATCGCTATCCTCACTGCGCCGTTCAAGCTGGCCATGCTCATCTGTCCATTCGGTAATCAAACCAATGACTGGATGCTGGGTTTCTACATCGATTTCAGTGCTGTGCGCACCCTTTAGATCGGCACAATTGCGCGCCACGTCGATCACCGCCGCATGCATGCCATAACAAATGCCCAGATACGGAATTTTTTGCNCTCTTGCATGGCCAGCAGCAAGGATTTTGCCCTCAAAACCGCGCTCACCGAAGCCGCCGGGTACCAGAATCGCATCAGCGTCTTCCAGTAACCCTACACCTTCGCGTTCTAATGTTTCAGCATCCAAATACCGGATATCTATTTTAGTCCGAGTTTGAATACCGGCGTGGGTTAACGCCTCAATGAGGGATTTGTAAGCATCAAGGAGTTCTAAATACTTGCCGACGAAGGTGATCTGCAAGCTTTTTTCTGGATTGAGTTGCGCTTCCACAACACGCTCCCAACTGCTCAAGTCGGCAGGCGGGCACTCTANCTGCAATTGCTCAACAACGTAGTCATCCANCCCCTGCTTATGCAGCTCTAAAGGCCCCTGGTATATGGTGTCAATGTCCACCAAAGGAATGACCGCGCGCTCCTCAACATTGGTGAACAATCCGATCTTGTTNCGCTGNGATTGTGGAATGGGCGCCTCCGAGCGGCATACCAAAATGTCCGGTTGTAGGCCAATAGAGCGAAGCTCTTTGACCGAATGCTGTGTTGGTTTAGTTTTTATTTCGCCCGCCGTGCGCAAATACGGAACCAGCGTCAGATGAATGAGGAGTGCACGATTTCGACCCACTTCCATACGCAGCTGACGAATCGCCTCAAGAAACGGTTGCGACTCGATATCCCCAACGGTGCCCCCGGTTTCAACGATCAAGACATCCACGCCTTCCGTCACCAGCTTCATACGTCGCTTAATCTCGTCCGTGATATGCGGAATGACCTGCACTGTGCCGCCCAAGTAATCGCCGCGACGCTCACGACGGATTACCTCTGCGTATATGCTACCCGTCGTAATATTATTGTTACGCGTCATCCGCGCACGGGAAAAGCGTTCGTAGTGACCGAGATCGAGATCAGTCTCCGCACCATCCGTGGTAACAAAAACCTCTCCGTGCTGCACGGGGCTCATGGTTCCCGGGTCGACATTTATGTACGGATCCATTTTCAGGACGTTGACACGCAAATCTCGGGCTTCGAGCTGGGCCGCGAGAGAGGAGGTCAATATTCCTTTCCCCAGCGAAGAAACCACACCCCCGGTAACAAAAATGAAACGTGTCATAGGACTCCATCAAGACGCCAAGCATCACAAATATGGTCGGGTATCGATCACGAAGGTGCTTGGAGAGATGGCGTTGCAAGATAGCAAAAGCGCCCTTTAACCACAATCATTACCATGATTCAGGGCAATTTTTTATCCGCGTCTTTGCGCACTGCAAAGCGCTAATCAACAACGCTCATTTAACGTTCAAAAATCGATAGTAATCACTGGTATCTGCAGGACCCTCCGGGCGATCACGAAACCGNTCATTAATCGCCAGCGTCGAGACCGCGACAACCTCATCCCGCCAAACCACCAGCGGCACGGTCGCTCTACGCCAAGGCGGTACATCAAGTTGACGAAACACCTCTTTAATGTCCGCTTTGCGCCCTCGCCAGCGCATGCTTAAACCCTTACGACGAGTGCTCAGGCACAACTTCCCCGGGCTGTAAAAGCCATCTGCACTGTGCGAATCAGATCGCTCTAACAGCCAATGCTGGCCTCCAAATTCAGTGACCTCGCCNGCGTTTAGCGACGCCGGCGACACCTCTTTCAACGGAGCATAGACCGCCATGTCGGCTTCGTAATACAAGCTATTGCGCCAGCCCATGAGCGCGCTGTCCGCCGCCAAATCCAAGCGGCTGGTTGCGCCCTGGTGACTTTGACGCCAAAACTCATCAAGAGCTCGATCAGTTACCCCATAGTGACCTCGCAATTCTAGAAAAATGCGCAACCACGCTCGCTGGCTTGGCGCAGCATTTGGCAATTCGTTAAAACTCACCTGATCGCCTTTTTCTTGCAACAACTCATGCAAAAGCGCCTCTTGTCCCTGCTGCCAAGCGGCTACTCGCTGCCCCGCTTGGGCCAGTGACGGCCACCGCGACAGCAGCAAAGGCAGAATGCGGTGCCGAAGAAAATTCCGCATGAGCGTCTCATCGCGGTTACTCGGATCCTCAATCCAAGCGATTTTTTGCTGGTTCAAATAATCCAGCATCTGCTGCCGCGNGAACACCAACAATGGCCGCAAGAACACACCTTTACCCAACCGGCCGCTNACCCGCATCGGGCGCAAACTCCGCCCTTGAATCATCCGCATAAAGACCGTCTCGAGCTGATCTTGGCTGTGATGACCGAGCAATAACGTTTCGTTAGGCTTTAATTGACCGGCGAAAAAATCATACCTTGCTCGACGCGCAGCAGCTTCAACATTGCCCTTCGCCAACTGTAATTGGCCTACCACAAGCTCAACACCCAACCGCTCACACAGACATTGGCAGTGTTTTGTCCATTCCAAGGATGTGCTCTGTAACCCATGGTTTGCGTGCAATGCCCGCACATTGGGGGCACCAAGAACACGACTTGCAGCAACCAGTAAGGCGGTGGAATCAGCCCCCCCACTAAGGGCTACACTGAACTTCTGACCGGGTCCGGACGTTGGAATTAATTCCTGCAGTTGGATTTGCAGCTGTTGCTCAAACGGACCCAGCTGCGAGCCAAGCACAGTCATAACAAGCCATCCGCTCCGCCCGCGTACTGAACTCGAACGTAACGATCGCCAAACGCAGAGCGCAAGGAGTGCAATAGCTCATCGCTCACGATAACCCGCCAATCGGCTCCGAGACTGATTCTACCCACTGCGCTTTGGCCCTGATAGAGCACGTGAACCGGGCACGCCTCATCATGTTGGCGGTAAGGCGCCAATAAGGTTTTCAAACGCATCGGCAAATCTGCCGTTGTTTCAACATCACTAAAATCGATTTCCAAGCCCTTACTGAAGCGTTGGCGTGCCTCATCGATATTAAGTACGCGACTGCCACGCACCGCGAGGCCGCCACTAAATTCGTTAAACTGAACCTCGCCTTCGATCACCAGCAACTGATCTTTATTGACCTTAGCCGCGTAGTTGTCGAAGGTCTCACCCATCAGCGATACCTCAATGCGTGCACTGCGATCGTCCAACTGGACAAAACACATTGGCACACCACGGCGACTCTTTGTCATGCGCACATTTACCACCATTCCGGCAATCCACTGGGAGTCTTTCGCAGCCTTCAAATCATTGATTCGCCGACGACAAAATTGCCGCAACTCGTGCTCATATTCTTGTATGGGATGACCGGTTAGGAATAAGCCTAGGGTCTCTTTCTCGCCGTTTAATCGCTCCAAGGTAACCATCGTCGCAGCACTTGCAACGGGCGCACAGGTTTGCGAACCGTCTTGCTGCATACCACCAAACAAATCTGCAATACCCGCTTCTTGATCACGCGCTGTTTGTTCCGCCCCTTGTACAGATCTTGGCAATTGTTCTAACAAACGCGCCCGGGTGTCATTAAGCTCCTCTCCCGCCAACGCAAAATCATCCATGGCACCCGCACAAACGAGAGCCTCAAGCACTCGTTTATTGGCCTTTTTGCTTTCTACACGGTGGCAAAAATCGTCTAAGTCTTGAAACGGCCGCTCCAATCGTGCCGCCATAATCGCGGCCACAGGACCCTCACCCACACCTCGAACAGCCCCTAACCCATAGACGACGGCGCCGTCCTTGACCGTAAAGCGGTGATCGCTGTCGTTGACACTAGGTGGGCGCAGCGGCAACTGCATGCGCCGCACTTCTTCAATCAACACAACAACCCGATCAATATTTTGCATATCAGCAGACAGGTTAGCCGCCATAAATTGCGCTGGGTAGCGCGCCTTAAGCCAAGCTGTCTGTACACTGACCAAGGCGTAAGTTGCCGAGTGCGATTTGTTAAACGCATAACCCGCGAACTTTTCCATTAAATCGAAGATATCGTTGGCCAATTTAGGCGCAATATCATGGTCGCCCGTACCCTGCAGAAACTGCTCACGCACCTTGGCCATTTCCTCGGCCTTCTTCTTGCCCATCGCCCGGCGCAACAAGTCTGCCTGCCCAAGTGAAAAACCCGCCAGTACCTGAGCGATTTGCATCACCTGTTCTTGATACAACACCACGCCATAAGTTGACTCTAAAACAGGTTGCAACGTTGGATGGGGATAAGCCACTGCGGCTTTGCCGTGTTTGCGATCAATGTAATCATCCACAGCACCCGACTGCAGTGGACCCGGACGAAACAGCGCCACCAAGGCAATAACGTCATTAATGCCATCCGGCAACAGGCGCCGGATAAGATCTTTCATCCCCCGAGATTCCAATTGGAAAATCCCAGTGGTCTCAGCGGCACGCAGCAACTTGAAGGTTGCAGGGTCATCAATCGGAATGTCTTCAACTTCCAGTGCTGACTCGCCCTGCCGTTGCCGATGTTGGTTCACCAACTCTAGCGTCCAATCTACAATCGTCAGAGTCTTCAAGCCGAGGAAGTCGAACTTCACAAGACCAGCACGCTCAACGTCGTCTTTATCGTATTGCGAAACTAAACCACCACCAGAATCTTCCGTATAGAGCGGCACAAAATCTGTCAGCGCTGACGGCGCAATAACGACCCCACCCGCATGTCGCCCAACATTACGGACGATGCCTTCGAGCTTGTAAGCCATGTCCATAATTTCACCGACTTCGTCATTAGCAGCGACAAAATCGGCCATCTCCTGATTTTCTTCCATCGCTTTAGTGAGGGTCATCCCCACTTCAAAAGGAATCAGCTTGGATAATTTATCTGCCAAGCTGTAAGGCTTACCCTGCACACGCGCAACATCGCGGACTACCGCCTTGGCCGCCATCGTGCCAAACGTGATGATCTGACTCACCGACTCGAACCCATACATATCACTGACATGCTGAATGACCCGATCCCGCCCTTCCATGCAGAAATCCACATCAAAATCAGGCATCGACACCCGTTCAGGATTCAGGAATCGCTCAAATAGCAGGTCATATTGCAATGGATCAAGATCAGTAATGCCCAAGGCGTAGGCGACCAGTGAACCACCACCTGAGCCGCGGCCCGGACCGACCGGAATACTGTTTTGTTTCGCCCAAGCAATGAACTCCATAACGATCAAAAAGTACCCAGCAAATCCCATTTGATTTATGACATCGAGCTCGAATTGCAGGCGCTCTTTGTAGTCGGCTTCGGTCCATTCTTCTGCTGGGCCACCCGCCGCTATACGCTTATCCAAGCCCTGAGTAGAGACCTGCAACAGATACTGTTCAGGGCTTTGCTGGTCTGGAATCGGATAGTCTGGGAGGTAATAGGTACCTAGGGCGACCTCCACATTACAGCGTTTGGCGATTTCTACCGCATTTGTCAGAGCCGCGGGTATATCATGGAATAACTCGAGCATTTCTTGTGGCGAACGCAGGGACTGCCATTCGCTGTATCGCCGCTCACGCCGGCCATCATTGAGGGTTCGCCCCTCGTTAATGCACACTCGGGTTTCGTGGGCTTCGAAGTCTTCCGGCTCGGCAAAACAGACATCATTCGTTGCAACAACACCGATCCCACTGAGCGCGGCAATGTCCAACAAGCGACGCAGATGTTGCTCTTCATCAGTCCGGCCACAGCGAGTGACTTCAAGATAATACGCGTCGCCAAACTGACTTTGCCAGCGCTGTGCTCGCTGCAGCCCTTGCTCTAGGTCATCATTATTAAGCAGCGACCACAAATGTCCGCGGACGCCGCCAGACAGCGCGATTAAGCCCAATTTCGCGGCAAAAATTTCTCGCTCTTGTAACACGCCACGTTGCGATGTGGTCGTATAGCTGGCTGATATAAGCGCCAACAAGTTACGGTACCCTGTAAGGTTTTTTGCCAGCAGCAGCACCCGTTCGGCGACTCCCTCAGGGGTTTCCTGCACCAACACTTCAGCACCCAAAATAGGCTTCACGCCCTGGGCCATACAGGCTTCAAAGAACTTTACTAAAGCAAACAGGTTGTTGCGGTCAGTCAGCGCAACCGCCGGCATTCCAGCCGCCGCGGCACGATTCACCAAATCTTTAACTTTAAATAAGCCATCAGCAAGTGAGTATTCGCTGTGGACATGCAGGTGTACGAATTCGATTGGCGGCACACTCATCGCGCGACACCTGTGTTAAACGCTCTTTGAACGGGAGCAAAACTGCGCCTATGTGCAGCACAAGGGCCGAGTTCGGCAAGCGCTTGCATATGATGTTTAGTCGGATAACCCTTGTGCCGCTCAAATCCGTAGCCAGGAAAACGTGCCGCCAGTTCAATCAACTGACCATCACGAGTGACTTTGGCTACTATTGAGGCTGCGCTTATTGCCGCGACACGCTGGTCGCCTTTAATGATCGCTTGGGTCGGCAGACCAAAGTCAGGCGTTTTATTTCCATCAACAAGCACGGTGTCCGGCACAACAGACAAGCCCGCAACNGCACGCTGCATCGCCATNTGACTCGCTACCAACACATTAAGACTGTCAACTTCTGCCACACTAGCGCTGCCAAGGGACCAACTCAAAGCCTGGCTGCGAATAATCGCAGCCAGCCGTTCTCGGGCTTTTTCTGATAGCCGCTTAGAATCTCGCAGATCGTCAATTGGCACATTTGGATCCAGAATTACCGCGCAGGCCACAACATCCCCCGCCAGCGGNCCAATGCCAACCTCATCAACGCCTGCGACAAGTCCATAGGGCGCCACGTCTATCGGCTCCAAATTTTGCTGTCGCTGCGACAACACGCCTCCGTACTCAGTTGGGTTTACGTGCCCAAGCTTAGCGCACACCCGTCTTTCATTTGTAGGGTAATTTACCCCTTGCGCGCCTCTAACAGCTTGAAAATCTCTTGCGCTGCGGCGGCACTTGCCCCGAGACCCGATGCTCCGCCGCGCAACTGCTCGTGCAATTCAGTAAACGCAGCTCTGCGATCATTTGCGGTACGCTGCTCACCGATCTCTAGCATTAGAGCCTGAGCAAGCGCCGCAGGCGTAGCCGCCTCTTGTATCAGCTCCGGCACGAGTTCTGCACCCGCGAGAATATTCGGCAACGCAATATAGGGCGTATTAACCAGACGGCTTGCAATTGCATAGCTGAATGCGCCCAACTTATAGCTCACCACCATTGGGCGTCCGAGCAGCATAGCCTCGAGGGTACTAGTTCCAGACTTAATTAGCGCAGCATCTGCTGCTATCAATGCTGAGCGCGCGTCATTGTCTATTAGCTTTATGGATAAATCAGCAAACTGCGGCAATAACGCCTCTATTTGACTACGGCGCGCTGCGTTAACACANGGGATGACTGCACTGATCTTGCGCTGGGGTAACCTATCACGCAACAATCGCAGCGCGGCTAAAAATGGCTGAAGCATTATGGCTACTTCGCTCGCGCGACTGCCTGGGAGTACTGCAATCACTACATTTTGAGGATCAATTTGCAATTGCGCCCGACTGCGCTCGCGCGCCANTGGACCGCCCGCATCAAGCCCAATCGCCTCAGCCAACGGGTGCCCAACGAACACCGCACGCAGCGGCAGACCGGCATAGAATCTCGGCTCAAAGGGATACAAACAAAACAGCAGATCCGCACACTGGGCAACTTTCTTGGTGCGCCCCCTGCGCCACGCGTAAACCGAAGGGCTCACATAGTGCGCAGTAGGAATGCCAAATTTCCGTAAGCGCTTTTCGAGCAAAAAGTTAAAGACGTTGAAATCAATACCAACAAAAGCATNTACACCTTCGTCTTTGAATAATTGTGCGAGCCGCCGATACAAACGCCACAACTGGGGCAAGCGCAGCAANGGGTCTTTGAAACCGTTAACCGCCAACGTGTCAAAAGCTGCCATTGAACGCAGCCCTTGCGCAACCATTGCAGGGCCACCAACCCCGACAAACTCGATCTGCGCGTCGGGCTCGCACTGCTTGCGCAGTGCGGCCATAAGACTAGCAGCTAAGTTATCGCCAGAGGGTTCTCCAGCCAGCAAGGCTATTTTGATGGTCATGACTGGAAGCAGCCCGCTTAGTGATTACTCCGGCCGCGAATAATGCCTTTGGCCGAGGCCTCTACTGATGCCGCGAAACGCTCGACTTCTGCTGATTGCTGACGCGACATTGCTAATTCCTCAATGGCCTCATTAACCCGCAAACCCTTTCGATAGACCGTTCTATAAGCCTGCTTAAGCAGGTCAATGGTTTCGCTACTGTAACCTCTACGTTTCATGCCCTCGGTATTCATACCCACTGCAAATGCCGGGTTTCCAGAAACCGTCATATAGGCCGGCACGTCCTTGGTCACCATGCTCATGGCCGCAATATGCGTATACGCGCCAATCTTGCGAAACTGCGGCACGCCAACATAGCCACCGAAATTCGCATAATCGCCGACCTCCACATGGCCAGCCAGCGAAGCGTTATTGGCCATAATCACGTGGTCTCCAACCACACAATCGTGACCCACATGAACGTATGCCATAAGCAGGCAATGACTGCCGACTTCGGTACGACCAATGCCGCCTCGATCCATACCGCGGTGAATGGTGACGCCTTCACGTATGATCGTATGCGCGCCGATTTCAAGCGTGGACGCTTCGCCCGCGAAGGCCAATGCCGGAGTATCCTCACCGACACTGGCAAATTGGAAAATCTTTACACCCTGACCTATTCGGCATGGCCCTTTAACAACGACGTGTGAGGCAATGTCCACGTCGTCAGCTAATTCTACATCGGGACCAATGATTGACCATGGGCCAATGCGCACCCCGGTGCCGAGTTTAGCGCTCGGATCGACAATCGCGCTGGNATGAATCATGTACCAGCAGCCTCATCGGTAATTTGCTCTACCACCGACAAAGTGGCCGAACAGGCGAGATCCCCGTCGACATGGGCCTCGCACTCAAACTTAACCATCATCGCTCGGCGCGCAACCATACGACTGTGCAAGGCAAGCTGATCTCCCGGTACCACTGGGCGGCGAAACCGTGTTTTATCGACCCCACCGAAAAGATAGTTACGACCATCGGCAGGCCGAGTGCCCATCGTTTCAAAAGCCAGAACCCCGGAAATCTGCGCCATAGCTTCCAGTATCAAAACCCCTGGCATGATCGGCTGATCGGGAAAGTGGCCTGTGAACATCGGCTCGTTGTAGGTCACGTTCTTATAACCGCGAATGTACTCGCCCTTTACAACTTCGGTTACCCGATCGAGCAATAAAAAGGGGTAGCGGTGGGGTAAGTACTCAAACAGATCCGTAATTGTTTTGACGTCGCTCATTGCCCTTGCTCCCGCTCCTCTAACGCTTTGACTCGCCTGAATAAGTCACTCAACTTGCCGAAACGCGCGGCGTTGCGTAACCAATGACCATGCTCGCTGGCCACCACCCCACTCGAATAAACACCGGGTTTATCAATCGACTGAGTAATCGTAGTCATGACGCTAATGGTGACGCCATCGCAAAACGTAATTGGATTTTTACCGCCGATACCGACACCCCCGGCAATCACACAGTGCTTGCCAATNACCGTACTCCCGGCCATGCCCGCACAACCACAAATGATACTGTGTGCACCGACTCGACAGTTATGGCCAATATGCACTTGGTCATCCATCTTCACGCCATCTTCGATCACCGTATCATCTATCGCACCNCGATCAATCGTCGTGCCGGCGCCAATACGAACATCTGCCCCTATCACGACGCCGCCCAACTGCTCTATCGGATGCAGATGACCTTTCTGGTCTGGGGTATAGCCGAATCCTGGCGATCCAATAACCGCACCACTGTGAACGACTGAGCGAGGACCAATACTGACATCTGCATAAACGCCCACATTACTCATGATCACCACATCCGCACCCACCGTAACGCGATCACTGATACTGACATTCGCATGTACTGTGGCCCCAGCGCCAACCACAGAGTTGGCGCCAATAACCACATGAGCGCCAAGACGCGCTGTAGGCGCNACNGAAGCAGACGGGTGAACTATCGCCGAGGGGTGTACACCTGAGTCTATAGCTAACGGTGTTGCAAATAGTGCTGACGCTTTTGCAAAGGCTAAGTAAGGCTGCTCTACCACCAAGCCCACACTNGGACATCGNGGCAGGTCTTGAGCCAACAAAATGACCGCACTGGCCTTCGTTGCCGGCAGTAGCTCTCTGTACGCAGCCCCGGACAAATGACTTAATTGCCCCAATTGAGCATTACCGAGTGAGCCAAGGCCATTGATCGGCACCGTCGCCAGCGCCTCCATATCAACCTTTGGTGCTAACGAATCGGCTACAGCGATTTGCGCGCCAATATGCTCAGCAATATTCCCTAATTTGAGCAGCGTTGCCATAAACGGCGACTCAATCGCGGGACGGTTGCGTCCTGATTAGTCGCGGGCTTCGTTAAGTTTTTCGACAACACGACGCGTAATATCGTGTTTATCGTTGGCATATTGCAGCGAGTTGGGGGCCAAAATCATATCAATCTGATCGATCTGGATTAGATCTTTCAGCACCGTATCGTACTTAGGCGCCAAGGTCTGAAGGATTTCTTGGCGCTTATCTTGGGCCGTCTTTTGCAGCTTTTGCGAACCAAACTGCAGATCCGCCTGCATGCTCTCGATCTCTTTGACGATTTTGCGCTTATCGCTGTCGCTTAGGATTTCCCCATCCTTTTGCAACTTGGTTTGCTGCTCTTGAATCTTTTCCGCCATACCACGCAATTCGTTTTGCTCAGACTCCATTTCTTTATTGGCAGCGTCTACGAGGACCTTGCCCTCATCGCTTTCAAGAATCGCTCGAACGGGATCCAGCACTACGATCTTCATTTCCGCGACGGCAGCTGGGGCCATTGCCATGCTTGCCAACACCAGCATTGCCATTACATTCTTGATCATTAATCTCTCCTAATTACACTTTGTCAGCCAACGAGCGGCGCATTCTATACCAGCTCGGCTAGAATGTGCGCCCCAGTTCAAATTGAAACATTTCTTTTTCATCAAAAGGTTGGGTCTGGAACGGCTTTGCAAAGCTAAAGGTCAGTGGTCCCATGCCACTCAACCAACTGACTCCAAACCCCACGGAGTAGCGAAAATTGTCGGCGTCAAAACCAAAGCAATTGATGCTGACCGTTGGGCAATTGGTATTGAAAACATTACCCGCGTCAACAAATAAAGCTGGCCGAAACTGTCGGTTGTCGTCGACGAACGGCATCGGGAAAATCAGTTCAGCTGTCGCTTCAACCAGCAAATTGCCACCAAACGGATCGCCATTTCTATCACGGAAATAGACCGGATTACCTTCTGCGTCCAACGGCGGCGTGCTTCGCGGGCCTAGCGTGGAGTTTTCGAAACCACGAATGGACCCAAAGCCGCCACTGTAAAAATGCTCGTAAAACGGCAATCCCGGCGTATCACCGTACCCGCCACCGTAGCCCAACTCAGTACGCAACCGCAGCGTCCAACTGTTGGTGATCGGAAAATAACGTTCGCCATTGTAGATAAACTTATAAAACTGCAATTCGCTGCCGGGCACCGAAATCTCTGCCGCAATAGATTGGGAGGTGCCACGNTCCGCAAAAATGCCGCGATTTAGCGTTGACCGACTCCAAGAAACGTTTGCTTTAAGATTCACCGANGTAGAGCCGTTGACTTCAATAAATTCTGAGATTTCCTGGGCCGCGTAGTACCCTTCCGTGATCTCCGTATATTCTGCCAGCACCCCAAAGTTGATTCGCTGAGTTTCGCTAATGGGCAGGCCAAANTTCACCCCTAGACCTGCCGCATCAGTACTGTAACGGGCGATATTGCGGGCATCATAATCTAGCCGCCGGAGAAAGAGATTAAAACCACGGCTTATACCGTCCATTGTGAAATATGGATCGAAGTAATTGAAATTTAGAGACTTTTGGAATTGCGACAAACTCAAACCCACATTAAGGCTGTTGCCAGAACCCTGCAGATTGGACTGCTGGTAATTCCCACCAATGATCAGCCCATACCCTTGAGAGTACGCAAGGGTTCCGGATATTGAGCCAGACGGTTGCTCTTCGACACTGAAGTTAACGTCGATTTGGTCGTCTTTCCCAGCCACCTGGGGCGTTTCAACCTCAACGCCTTTAAAGTAGCCCAACCGCTCTAAACGCACCTTGGTCAAATCAATTTGCGCGGTGGAGGCCCAGCCACCTTCCATTTGCCGAGATTCTCGCCGCATCACCTCATCTTGGGTCATGGCGTTGCCGGTGAACGATATCCGACGCACATAAGCGCGCTTGCCCGAGTCCACAAAAAACTCCACATCCACCGTCCGGTCATCATTCAGTTTGGGCACCCCACTGGCGGTGGCAAACGTAAAACCACCGTTGCCGAGTGCATTGGTTAACCGTTCTTCGGTGGCCGTAATCAATGCCTGAGAAAAAGTCTGGCCCTCTTGCACGATAATTAATCGGCGCAGA
Organism: Gammaproteobacteria bacterium; assembly: GCA_002704325.1. Taxonomy (GTDB): domain Bacteria; phylum Pseudomonadota; class Gammaproteobacteria; order Pseudomonadales; family Azotimanducaceae; genus UBA4421. The sequence continues at coordinate 32,358 of PAFJ01000003.1, forward strand.
TCCTCGGCTTTCACATCGCCGAGCTCACCGACCAAATTGACCTTGTTTACTTGATAAATTTCACCTTCATCGACCGCAATACTGATGTACACCTGTTGGCGATCGGGAGTGATGCTGACTTGGGTGGACTCAATATCGAAGTCGGCGTAACCGCGGTCCTTATAAAAGGCTTCCAGTGATTCAAGGTCCCCCGATAACTTCTCTCTGGAATATTTATCATCGTTTTTATAAAACGACAGCAAGCTTGGGTGCTTCAGCTCTAACGCGTCCAGCAACTCTTCTTGCGAGAACAACTCCGCACCCACGACGTTAATGTGCCGGATACCTGAACTTTTACCCTCTTCGACGATGATTTTAATGTTCACGCGATTTCGCGGCAGGTCCTCTATCTCGGTATCAATGCTGGCGCCATATCGACCCTGAGCCACGTATTGCCGCTCAAGTTCCAAACCCATTCGCTCCAGTGTCACCTGCTTAAAGATTTCACCTTCTTTCAGACCTTGCTCGGCAAGGCCTCCCAGCAACGCTTCCGACTCAATCGCCTTATTGCCCTCTAATTCAATGGACTCAATGGCGGGTCGCTCTACTAATGTAACGATCAGCACGCCACCATCCCGAGCCAATTGAATATCTTTGAAGTAGCCGGACCGAAACAGCGACCGCATCGTNGCACGCAGCGCGAGGCTGTCTAACGCATCGCCAACGCTTACCGGAATTAAATTAAACACGGTACCTGCAGATACGCGTTGCAATCCCTGCAAACGCACATCTTCAACCACTAATGGACCATCCATCTGAAAGTCTTCAGCGGTCGAACTTGCGGCCGCAACGGCACCAGCGCAGAACAACGTGATCAGCAACAAGGCTGCCCTGAGTAGATCTTTAAGGCGAAACACAAAGGTCGAAGTGCGCAAAATTGATTCCTATTTAGCTCGCAGAACGAGCGATTAGCCAAATAACCGCGTTAAGTCGTTAAACGTGACCAGCACAAACATTATCCCCACCAACAACAAACCCAACTGCGCAGCACCCTGCTGCAGCCCCTCGGAAACTGGCGAACCTTTCACCGCTTCGATCACGATAAAGACTATCTGTCCGCCATCCAATAGCGGCACGGGCAGTAAATTCAAAACACCCAAGGAAATGCTCATCAGTGCCATAACACCGAAAAACATCTGCCAGCTGGTTTTAACCGTATCTCCCGCGATCTGCGCGATCCCCACTGGACCAACTAGATTCTGCACTGACAGCAGGCCGACAATCATCTTTTTCAGCATGCTCAGGGTCATGATCGTTTTATCGACGGTCTCCACCCCACCTTTCCAGATCGCTTGCAGCGGCGCAAATCGCACCTCAATGACATCGGGACTGACGCCCAAAAAACCTATGTTTTTGCCCGCAGCGGTCGTACGCACACCGGGAGTGACCGACAACTGCACGACCTGACCGGCTCGCACGACAGATACTATCAGAGGAGTCTGGGGATGCTCGACAATTTCATCAACCCACTGTCGCCAGCTGAGCACTTCCCGATCATTAACGCCTACCACCCAGTCTTTAGCCCGCAAGCCGGCGCGACTGGCGGGCGAACCCTCTACCACAGCCCCCACGACACTCAACAAGGCCGGCTGCAGACCAAGAGAACCTAAAACATCCGGCTCGACCGCCCCTTGCAACCAAGTATTGATTGGGACTTGTATTGTTTGCTCGCGCCCTGTGCGCAAATTCTGCACCGCCAATTCTATGGCTCCGCTCTCACCGAGGCGATCACTCAACGCCATGAGCACGCTCTGCCAGCCAGCAATATCACGGCCGTCCACTCGCAACACCCGCGCCGGCTCATTCAGCCCAGCCAAGGCGAGCTTAGTATCCGCTTTTGGGGCTTGGGTCATTGGCGCATATTCAGTNGTACCAACGACAAATAACAAGGCGTANACCACGGCAGCTAGGATAAAGTTCGCCAACGGTCCAGCCACGGCAATGGCAATTTTCCAGCCCGCCGACAAGGTGGAATGACCGACCGCATTGGCAGGCAGCGCTGCCATTCCTTGCAGACTCNCCGCATCATCCCGGTCATCGTACATGCGCACATAACCTCCCAGCGGGATCATCGAGAGCTTGAATGTTGTGCCACGCTTGTCCACCCGACTTAGCAATGCCTTGCCAAAACCGACAGAAAAACTCAGCACATGCACACCCGACAAGCGGGCCACAATGAAGTGGCCAAATTCGTGCACCACGACTAGCACGCCCAGCAGCCCTGCGAAGGCAAGCGGATAGAGCAACCAGTCCATCATGTTATAAGCGCCCACGCCAGCAGCGGCGCAACCGCAATAATCGAATCAATACGATCCAGCACACCGCCATGCCCTGGCAGCAGACCACCCGAGTCTTTCAGGCCGGTCGCGCGCTTTAGCAGGCTCTCAAACAAATCACCGAATATCGCCATTACGATCAATCCTAGAGTGAGGGACACCGCATTGAATATCGGCCAATCGCTGAATACAAATAGCGCAACGAGACAAATACTCGACGCTACTANCGCTCCACCCCAAGCCCCCTCCCAAGTTTTACCAGGGCTCAGGGACGGCGCCAATTTACGCCGACCAAACATACGACCGCTGAAAAAAGCTCCGACATCTGTCGCGGTCGTCAGCACCAATAACCACAACAACCAAAACTCGCCATANGGCATCTGACGAACCGACATCAAGCCACACCAAGCACCCACCATAAGCAGCAGGCCAAAGAGCCCAATAAGCCANGAGCGAGTATATAGACTGCGGCCCTTCGGGTAGGCCAAAACCAGCACAACGATGCCAAGCCAAATCACTGCAGCGATTCTAGCGATTTCACTAAAGAGCCACTGGTTGACATAAATGAANCCNATGAGTGCNGCATAAATCCCAAGGTAGACCACTCGTTTGAGCCGACTCGGAGCGTGNAGAAATCCAGACCATTCATAAACGCCAGNACCGGCNGCCAAGCCAAACATCAGGGCAACCCCCCCGATAGGCAACAAAAAAATTACCGCCAGGGCGAACGCCGCTAGACACAATGCTGTGATTACTCTTCGCAGCAGCATCACAGTTCCTAAGGGCGGCGCCCAAAGCGGCGTAAACGCGCAGAAAAGGTCTCTACGGCACTGCGCAAGTGGCTGCCATCAAACTCCGGCCAAAACGCTTCGGTAAAGTACAATTCTGTGTAGGCGATATCCCAAAGCAGAAAGTTACTGACACGGAAATCACCACCCGTCCGGATGAGCAAATCGGGTTCGGGCAAGTCGCCTAGCGACATATGCTGATGCAAAAGGCGCTCGTCAATGTCAGCGACGTTGATTTCGCCATTTTGCGCCTGCAAAGCTAATTTTTTAGTCGCCTCAACGATGTCCCAACGACCGCCATAATTAACAGCCACGTTAAGATTCAGACGCTGATTATGTTGGGTCAGGGCCTCACATTCATCCATCATCGTACGTATGTCTGGTGCAAAGCGGCTGCGATCGCCAATGATGCGAAGCTTAACGCCTTGGGCATGCAGATCCTCCAGATCGGTACGCATGACATAGCGCATAAGGTCCATCAGCATGCTGACTTCGCCGTCGGGGCGGTACCAATTCTCAGTGCTAAAAGCGAATAGGGTGAGGCTCTTAATACCTAACTCAACGCAGGCCTCGCTGATCACGCGCACGCCCTTAGCACCCGCTCTATGCCCTGCCGCTCCAGGCAAGTGGCGCTTTTTCGCCCAACGATGGTTACCGTCCATAATTATACCAACATGGCTGGGGACAGCATCGCTATCGTCTGCAGCAACGCTGTCTCGTTGGGTTTGGGCGCTTGATTTAGAGGTCATGACCGGGGTCGCAGGTTTAGATTTCCATCAGTTCGGCTTCTTTCGCCGCCAACAGTTTGTCGACATCGCCCACATTCTGATCTGTCAGCCCTTGGGCGCGTTCTTCACCCCGACGCGCATCATCCTCGGCCGCCATTTTTTCTTTCACCAGATCACGAATATCCGCGATTGCATCACGTCTAATGTTCCGAATGGATACTCGGCTTGTTTCCGCCTCGGCTCGAGCCTGTTTGGCAAGGTCGCGCCTATTTTCCTCGGTTAACGGCGGTAACGGCACACGCACAACATCACCACTGCCAATCGGTGTGATACCGAGATCACTGCGCAAAATAGCTTTCTCGATTTCCGGCAACAGCGGTTTTTCCCATGGTGACAAAACTAAGGTGCGCGCATCTTCTACCGAAATCGACGCAACCTGATTAAGCGGCGTTGGCGCGCCATAGTAATCTACCGTGATGCCGTCTAATAGCGCCGGATTTGCCCGCCCCGTGCGGATTTTCGCGAAAGCACTTTGCAGCGCATCAAGGGTTTTACCCATGCGCTCTTTGGCATCATCAAGAATTTCGTCGATCATGATCTTCATTCCAGATTGTTGTGCACGCCAANCCGCTGTGCATCCAGCGCATTATGCGCCAAAACCTTGTTTACGCCAGTAGCTCCGCGCTTACCTTATGCGCTAACCAAGCGCCTCTAAATCATCAACCCGTGTCCCTATCTGCTCTCCCGCCGCCAAGCGGGTCAGAGTTCTGGACTCAGAGGCATCGAACACGATCAACGGCAGCGCATTTTCTTTACACAAAACAATGGCCGTTAAATCCATCACCGCGAGTTCCTGGGCCAACACCTGCTGATAGCTGATATGCTCAAAACGTTGCGCTGCTGCATCCTTTTTGGGGTCAGCCGAGTAAACCCCATCAACGTTAGTCGCCTTAAGAATAGCGTCCACGCCGAGCTCGACACCGCGCAAACACGCGGCCGTATCCGTCGTAAAAAAAGGATTACCGGTACCGCCGGTCAGTATTACAACTTCACCATTCGCAATGGCTGTCTGCGCCAAATCGCGTTGATAGCCCTCTACCATTCCCGCCATAGGCATGGCACTGAACAATCGGCTGGCGATACCGCGACGTTGCAAAAAATCGTTCAACGCCAACCCATTCATTACTGTCGCTAGCATGCCCATACGGTCGCCGACCACACGATCCATCCCCGCTTGGGCCAAGTGCGCGCCACGGAAAAGATTGCCGCCGCCTAACACCACCGCAACTTGGATGCCTTCACGCACCGCAGCTTCAATCTCATCACAATAATGTTTTAGAACCAGAGGTTCTATCCCAATGCCAGCGTCGCCGCCAAGCGCCTCACCGCTGAGTTTGAGCAGATAACGAGTCAAACTAGTCGTTACCGGCTACCTGGGCAGCAACTTCGGCGGCAAAGTCAGTTTCCTCAACCTCGATACCCTCACCAACTTCGTAGCGAACAAAAGACAATACTTGCGTACCCGCGCTGGCAACCAACTTACCGACTTTAGTATCGCCGTCTTTGACGAACGGTTGATCTAACAAACTCACTTCCGAGAGGAACTTCTTAACTCGCCCTTCAACCATTTTGACCACGATTTCTTCTGGCTTACCGCTTTCCGCCGCTTGCGATGCAAAAATTTCGCGTTCTTTCGCCAGCACATCGGGCGCTACATCTTCACTGCGCACCACCATAGGATTGATAGCAACCACATGCATCGCAATGTCGCGACCTAACTCAGCATTTGCTTGGGCAAGATTTACGAGAGCGCCGCGCCGCTGATCGCCGTGCATGTAGTAGCCGATGCCGCCCGCTGCAGACTCAACCACCTCACCCCGCCTAATGGTGATGTTCTCACCGATTTCTTGCACCAGTGTTTCACGCTCGGCGTTCAAATCTCCCGCAGCAAGTGCAGCCAAGTCGCCATCCGCAGACTCAAAAAGGTGTTGGGTTACTTTCGCAACAAAGGCGATAAATTTTTCGTTCTTAGCCGCAAAGTCGGTCTCAATATTGATCTCAACAATCGCGCCTCGGCTTCCGTCTTCAGCAACCTGAACACCTAGAAGGCCATTTGCNGTCGTACGGCCAGCTTTTTTTGCGGCTTTGAGCGCGCTTTTCTTGCGCAACTCTTCAATGGCTTTTTCCATGTCGCCATCCGCTTCAGTAAGCGCTCGCTTGCAATCCATCATTCCAAGGCCGGTACGCTCTCTGAGCTCTTTGACCATTGCTGCAGAAATTGCCATCTCTTACTCCTTGTCCGCTGCCGCAGCAGCCTGCTCTGCGGCTTCCTGCGCAGCTTTTTCCTCGTCTTCTGCGGCGAAGGTTTGATTGACACTGGCGGCCACAGCCTCAGATATCTCTGCCACTGGAGGCGCCACGTCGGCTTCGTCAACTTCTACGAATTCGTCTGCATTGACCGTTACCTGGGCATTCGCTTTGCCCTCTGCGACGCTGTCTGCCACTGCCGAGACATATAATCGAATGGCTCGAATGGCGTCATCGTTGCCAGGTATAACGTAATCGACGCCGGCCGGGTCACTGTTGGTATCGACAATCCCAAACACCGGAATACCCAATTTATTCGCTTCAGCTACGGCAATACGCTCGTGCTGGACATCAACAACAAACAATGCGTCTGGCAAACCACCCATATCCTTTATTCCGCCCAAGCTACTGTGGAGCTTGTTCATCATACGGGTTCGCTGTAGCGCTTCTTTTTTCGACAGTAAATCGAAGGTTCCATCTGAAGACTGAGTTTCCAGATCCTGCAGCCGACGAATGGATTGGCGTATGGTTTTATAGTTGGTCAACATGCCGCCCAACCAACGTTGGTCGACAAAGGGCATACCCACGCGAATGGCTTGCTCTTGAATGACTTTCGCCGCGGCGCGCTTGGTGCCGACGAATAAGATTTTTTGCCCACGCGAGGCCATGTTGCGCATTTCAATCAGCGCATCGTTGAAAGCCGGTAGGGTTTTTTCAAGATTGACGATGTGAATCTTGTTTCGCGCTCCAAAGATGAACGGCGCCATCTTAGGGTTCCAGAACCGCGTCTGATGGCCAAAATGCACACCAGCCGCAAGCATATCACGCATGCTTACACTCATAACTNTTCTCTCCGGGTTGATTTATTGCNCGATTTCCCAGATTCAAACTCGCGACCGAAGCCCCTGAGCACCCGTGAATCTGTGACGAAACCGGCAACATGATTTGCCCCCGCTGNGCGGGCGCTTTTTTTGTTGCGACAGCGATCAATCACTGTCTTCTCAACTTNTCTTTGTCAGTGCCCGCATAATCGCAACTCTTGCTGTCAATCTCATGGACTCTGGACGGCGCGCTTTATACCATAACCACTCAGCTATAGAAATGAGTTTTAATATGGTGGCACGGATCGACAACGCGACCGATCTGGCAGGCATGCGCAGTGCCGGAAAAAAAGCGGCCGCAGTACTCGACATGATTGGTCCGCATGTACAACCTGGCATTACTACCGATCACTTAAACCAACTTTGCCACGACTATATCGTCAATGAGCTGCAGTGCATTCCTGCGCCTCTCAATTACGGCGGCGGGGGCGGTCAAGCCCCGTTTCCCAAATCGATTTGCACGTCGGTTAACCATGTGATCTGCCATGGCATTCCTTCGCCCAGTAAAAAACTCAAAAACGGTGATGTGCTTAATATCGATATCACGGTAATTGATAATGGCTATCACGGTGACACCAGTAAGATGTTTTTCGCCGGCGAAGCCAGTGTAATGGCGAAACGACTATCGAAGGTTACGCAAGACTGCCTCTATCGCGGCATTGATGTGGTGAGACCGGGCGCGCGCCTAGGTGACATTGGTCATGCCATTCAAAGCTATGCCGAAGCCCAACGATTCAGCGTCGTACGAGAGTTTTGCGGCCACGGCATCGCCAAAGTCTTCCATGATGACCCCCAAATATTGCACTACGGACAGCCCGGGACTGGGCAGATTTTGGAAGAAGGGATGTGTTTCACCATCGAGCCCATGATTAATGCCGGCAAGCGCCATATAAAAATACTACCCGATCAGTGGACCGCAGTGACCAAAGACCACAAGCTCTCCGCGCAATGGGAGCACACACTTATGGTGACGGCTGAGGGCACCGAGATTTTCACACTGCGCGATGAAGAGCGGCAGTAGCACTGAATGGATCTTGCTTCTGCCACCACTGCCCGTCGGCAACACCTAAGTGAAGGCGCCTCCGCCCTAGCTGAGCGTTACTGGCAAAATCATGCTGTCGAAAACCTCATGGGCGACCTAACGGACCTAGTGGACAGCCTCGTGCTGGACGCTTGGGAGCAACATCTCGGTGACCATACTGAGGTGGCACTCTTTGCTGTTGGCGGCTATGGACGTCGAGAATTGCATCCTGGGTCTGATATCGACTTGCTGGTGCTGGCCGCAAAACCAGAAAAATTACGCACCCCGATCGAACATTTTCTGCGCGATGTCTTCGACTTGAACCTTGAGGTTGGGCATAGCGTTCGCGACGTAAAAGGCTGCTTGCAGCAAGCCCGCGGCGACATCACCGTGGCGACCGCATTGCTCGAGCGCCGAATGATGGCTGGCGATCTAAGTCTAGTGAGCAAACTCGATCAAAAAATAACACCCGATCGTATCGGCACGGCGAATGATTTTTTTCGCGCAAAATACGCAGAACAAACAAACCGTCATGACAATTATCTCGACACTGACTACAACCTAGAACCTAATGTAAAAACATCCCCAGGGGGGCTACGCGATATCCATACCGCGCTGTGGATCTGTCTACGCCAATTCGCAACAACAGATACCGAAGAATTAGTCGCGCTCGGCGTACTGAGCGAAGTAGAACGACGCTGGCTCGAGGATGGACGGCGCTTCCTGTGGTGGGTGCGTTTTGGCCTGCACCTAATCGTCGGCCGTAAGGAGGACCAATTACGTTTCGTACACCAACGCGAGCTTGCCCAGCGACTAGGGTTCGTGGATACCGACGCAAAGTCAGGCGTGGAGCTATTTATGCACCACTATTATCGGCATGTACTTGCGCTGACCGAAGTCAATGACATCATCATCCAGTTTTTCCGCGAACGCTCCGACAAGCCAAAACGCGACAACCTGGAAATAATCAATAGCGACTTCGCACTGCGAAACAAACACATTGAAACCCAGGGGGACGAGGTATTTCGGAACAATCCCGCCGCTTTGCTGGAAATGTTTGTCATCATCGCCCACCGCGAAGATGTTGAGGGTGTAAGCGCCGCTACCATCCGTCTGATCCGCGAATCTTTGCATCTAATCGACGATAAATTTCGCAACAATCCAGAACATACTCAGCTATTCATGCGCCTACTCAAAGCGCCTTTTAACATCGTCACACAACTGACGCGAATGCGCCGTTATGGNGTGCTGGCGCGTTACATTCCAGAGTTCGCACAGATCGTCGGGCAGATGCAGCATGACCTGTTTCACATCTACACAGTAGACGCCCACACGATGATGGTAATCGGCAACATGCGCCGGTTTCGCTATCCGGATGCCGCACTGCATACCCCAGTGGCCCACCAATGCGTACAGGCAATACCCAAACCTGAGTTGCTGTATATCGCCGGGCTCTATCATGATATCGGCAAGGGGCGCGGCGGCGATCACTCCGAGCTGGGGGCTATCGACGCCCGGCTATTCTGCCAACGTCATCAGCTTAATACGGCCGATACCGAAACCGTATGCTGGCTAGTAGAGCGGCACCTGTTCATGTCGAGCGTATCGCAACATCAGGACATTTATGATCCTGAAGTGGTGCAGGACTTTGCCCGCGAAGTGCGCTCCGAGATGCGCCTAAACTATCTTTATGCCTTAACCGTGGCAGACATAAACGCAACCAACCCAACGCTGTGGAACAGCTGGCGCGCAAGCCTGTTACGCCATCTCTTCAGCGAAACGCGCAAAGCATTAAAGAACGGTCTGGCGTCACTGCCTGATCGCGCACACGCTATTAAAGCCTGTCAAGAAAGCGCCCTCGAGCGCTTATTTGAAAACTCGGCCGCTCAATCCGAGCAAATTCATGAGTTATGGCAAAACCTGGGCGAGGATTTGTTCTTACGCCATCCTCCTGGACAAATTGCGCAGTTAACCGATCAATTGCTCAAGCACAACGATAACGAAGGGGTATTCGTCCATCTCGAGGACACGCCAGCCCTATCTGCGAGCGAAGGCGCCACCCAAATCTACCTCATGCTACCGGACCGGCCGGGAGTATTCGCCGCGATCGCTACTAGCCTGAGCAAGCTCAACCTGTCTATCGTTGACGCAAGCATTCACACCAGCGTGACTGGCCGGTGTTTTAACGCACTGACCGTGCTCAACCACGAAGGCGAGGCAATCGCTGACCAAGACAGCCTCAGACAACGCATCTGCGACGCCTTGCGTGACAACTTGAGTGACGAAATTCTAGATACCGCCGGCGCCGATCGCAGAATACCTCGTCAACTCCGAGAATTACCNTGGCCGACGGAGGTTGAGGTCACGACGGAAGATGATCTNACCACCATAAGCATTCTCGCCGCCGATCGCCCGGGCTTACTGGCTCACTTAGGTTTATTGTTTGTCGAGATGAGACTAACACTGCTCTCAGCGCGGATTACCACCCTCGGCGAGCGGGTCGAAGACATTTTTATCGTGCAAAACGAAGATGGCGAGGGCTTGNACGACACCGAAGAAATCTACACCTTGCAGCATACGTTAAGGCAAAGACTCGATAGCGAACTCGGCAAAACAATCGGAGCAAAAGCGCCTTGATGACCAACCCAAAACTCGATCTATTGCAGCCCTACCCGTTCGAAAAACTCAGAGCGGAACTGGCAAAAACCCAGTATGTAGGTGATCTTGCGCCAATCGCGTTATCAATTGGCGAGCCCAAGCATCCACCACCCCAGTTTGTGATCGATGCGCTNTGCGATACCGACGCCATGGCTCAACACCTGGCTACTTACCCNGCAACTCGGGGTAGTGACGCCCTGCGTCAGGCCGTNGCAGATTGGCTGCACAAACGCTTCGCCGTCAACGCTTCAGCTGAGCACAATATTCTGCCAGTGAACGGCACCCGCGAGGCATTGTTCGCATTTGCTCAGGCCGTGCTAAGTGGCCAACCACGCAGTCTTGTTGGCATGCCTAATCCGTTCTATCAAATTTATGAGGGTGCCGCATTGCTGGCGGGCGCAACGCCTTATTTTCTCGCCAACACTGCCAATACTGGCTATCAAGCCGACTTCGAAGGCGTTTCTGAACGCATCTGGGACGCCACGGAATTGCTATATATTTGCTCGCCCGGAAATCCAACCGGGCATCTAGTCAGCGACGCGCAACTGCAACGCTTGATTGAACTCGCCCACCGCCATGACTTCATCATCGCAGCGGACGAGTGTTATTCGGAGATTTATTTTTCGGAAGAAAGGCGGCCGAACAGTCTATTGGCCGCCAGTGATGCCATGGGCAACAAGGACTTCGCACGATGTGTGGTATTCCACAGCTTATCCAAACGCTCCAACCTACCGGGCTTACGCAGCGGCTTTGTGGCTGGTGACGCACCCATCATCGAAAAATTTTTACACTATCGGA
>PAFJ01000004.1 GCA_002704325.1 Gammaproteobacteria bacterium
ATGTCTTTGGTTGATTTTACGGCAAACCAAAAAGTCCCTGAGGCGCGAGAACGAGGCGATCTGATCGCAACAATCGGCGGCAACCTTTGTCGGTGCACCGGCTACAGGCCGATCGTAGAGGCGGGACTTATCGCTTGTTCGACATCAAGCAACGCTGACCTGGCACACTTGGCGATTAGCCCTGAAGAAAGTCGATTGCTGGCTAAATCTGAAAGCACTGAGGGGTATATCAAGGTCGACTCGGAAGCGGCTCTTATTGACGAGTTGAATGACTCGCAGCAAGGCAGTCGTTTGATCCTATCTGGAGGNACTGATGCGTGGATCGAAATAANCAGCAGACTCCTGAGGTACGANACNATNATTGATATATCTGATGTGGCAAGTCTCAAACGTATCGATGCGCTTGATGGTGTTTTGTCTATCGGCGCAGGNGCAACGCTNTCCCAGCTGTCATCACTTTTNAGCTCNAAAGACCAACGCTGTGAAGCAATGGTAGAACTTCTCAGTCGCTTTGGTTCTAAACAGATACGTAACAGAGCCACAATTGGCGGAAATATATGCAGTGCATCTCCGATTGGTGATCTGATACCTGCGTTGCTGGTGCTAGAAGCCAAANTGGTCTTAGCTGGGGCAAATGGTCAANGAANCCTAGNTATCGAAGACTTTATTNAAGGTTATCGAAAAACTTCNCTCGCTAAAGACGAATACTTGTCGAANGTATCNCTCTNTGTGCCGGACAGTTGGCNCTCATTTGCNTTTCGAAAACTTTCCAAACGCTATGAAGACGATATTTCTAGTGTTTCGATCGCAATTTTCCTCCTGCACGATGATGTTCGTATAAAAGAAATCAGAATTGCTCTCGGGGGCGTTGGTGAGACGGCACTGCGTGTTTATGGAGTGGAAAAAATGATGCGAGGTGGGCGCTTTATTGATATCGATTGGGGCGCAATCGCCGACGCGTTGGATGCAACAATCTCTCCAATATCCGATGTTCGGGCCTCTGCGGACTACCGGCTAAATATGGCCCATGTTTCGATAAAAGAGATCGTGGAACAATTTTTTCTGCGCTCAAGTGGAGCCTAAGATGGCGTCACAAGAAGGACATGAATCGTCGCTCGCCCACGTCACTGGGCAAGCTCTATATGTCGACGATGTTGCTCTCCCCGCAGGTGCACTTCATGTCGCGGTGGGAGTTGCGGAATACCCGAGAGCGAAGTTAACCCGAATGGATTTGGGCGAAGTCATCACGAGTCGCGGTGTGGTCGATGTAATTACGGCTTCGGACATACCAGGTGCTAATCAGGTTGGCCCCGTAATTGAAGACGAGCCGTTACTCGCGGAGTCTAATGTCGAGTACACCGGTCAGCGTATTTTTGCCGTAGCAGCTGCTAGCCAAGAGCTCGCTCGTCGTGCAATCGCACAAGCTGATATTGAATGCTTGGTGAAGCCGGCGGTTCTTACGATTGATGATGCACTGGCGGTCGATTCAACAGTTACCCCAACTCGCTATTGGGGTGAGGGGGACCTTCAGGCGCTATTTGATAATGTCGAGACAGTCGTAGACGAAAATATATATATACGGGGTCAAGAGCATTTTTACTTGGAGCCGCAAACGGCGTTGGCCGTGCCAAATGAGGATGGCATACACGTGCTGATTTCGTCACAGCACCCTGGTGACGTGCAGCGTCTAGTCGCCAATGTGCTTGGCTGGCCTATGAACCGAGTTACGGTTGAATGCCGAAGGATGGGTGGTGCGTTCGGCGGCAAAGAAACTCAAGCAGCGCCGCTGGCATGCTTGTGTGCGGTTTTTGCCGTTCGTCAGAAAAGGGCGGTAAAGTATACGATGATGCGTAAAGCGGATATGACCCAGACGGGCAAGCGCCACGATTTTTCCATAGATTATCGGATCGGTTGCGACGCTGAGGGTTATCTGGAAGCTGCATATTTCCGTCTGGCTGCGAAGTGTGGTTACTCAGCAGATCTGTCAGATGGGATCGTTGATAGAGCGATGTTACACGTTGATAACAGCTACTATCTGCCAAAATCTCGAATTGTTGGGCATCGCAGTAAAACCAATACCGTATCAAACACTGCTTTTCGCGGGTTCGGNGGTCCCCAGGGGATGCTCGCGATGGAATGCGCTATGGACGAACTCGCATACAAAGCCGGGTTGGAGCCTNTAAGTTTTCGCCAAAAAAACCTGTATCGACCGGGCTTTGCCACCACGCCTTACGGCCAGGATATCGAGTCGATTATCTTGCCGGAACTCGTAGGCGAGTTGGTGAAGCAATCGGACTATTGGGAAAGACGAGCTGAAATAAAACGCTTTAACTCGTCCGCGCAACGCTGGATTAAAGGTATTTCTTTGAATCCGGTGAAATTCGGGATTTCTTTCACCACCACGCACTTGAACCAGGCTGGGGCTTTGATCAACCTCTTCGAAGATGGGAGCATCGAGGTAAATCATGGTGGCACTGAGATGGGACAAGGTCTGTATACCAAAATCCTAGGCATTGTGGCCGAAGAATTCGGTGTTGACCTCGAAGTAATTCGCAACACTTCGACTCGAACAGATAAAGTTCCCAACGCGTCCCCGACCGCCGCATCTTCGGGCGCAGATTTGAACGGGATGGCGGTGCTTGACGCATGCCGCTCGATAAAAACAAATCTTCGTGAGTTTGCGCGCGAAGAGCTCGGATGGTCCGGCGAGCCGGTTTTTTTTGATAACAAGGTTGCCCCCTCAGATGATAGGAGCGAGGACGACACGATGAGTTTTTCTGCGTTCATTGCAAAGGCTTATCTGGCTCGGGTAGCACTATCTGCGAAGGGTTTTTATAAAACGCCTGACATCTTTGTCGATAAAGACGAGGGAATCGGTCGCCCTTTTTATTACTTTGCTAATTGTGCGGCCGTCTCGGAAGTTGCCGTAGATAAGCTAACCGGCAACTATTTCGTTAGTCGAGTGGATATCTTGCATGATGCCGGTAATTCTTTGAACGAATCTATCGATCTTGGACAAATCGAAGGAGGCTTTGTGCAAGGACTTGGTTGGTTAACCACCGAAGAATTAACATGGAGTGAGAGCGGAACCGTTCTTTCCGATGGCCCCGCGAACTATAAAATTCCTACTGCTCACGATGTCCCGGAAATCTTTAATGTTAGGTTTTTCAGACGCGAAAATTCTGNTCCAACGGTCAATAGGTCGAAAGCGGTTGGGGAGCCGCCGCTGATGCTGGCTATATCGGTTTGGTGTGCACTGCGTGACGCGTGCGCAAGCGTTGCGAATTACCGGTTAATGCCGAAGCTCTCAGTACCGGCAACGCCCGAGCAGGTTTACTACTGTATCGAAGAGGCGGGCAGGGCTGCGAGTGAGCTGGACGCGCATGAGGGCTATTGAGTTGGAACAACAGTCAGATTTGAGTTGGATTGAAGCGTTATCGCGATGCAGCAGAGTTGGCCTTGATGTTGTGCTTGTTACTGTGCTCTCTACGAGCGGATCAACACCCAGAGACCGATCTGCGAAGATGGTTGTTAGCGTCGATGCGGTTTACGACTCAATTGGGGGTGGCCAACTAGAATATTTGGCGACCAGCCATGCGCGTGAGCGATTGCTCGCGCAGGAAAATGAGCCCGAAATAAAGAAATTTCCATTGGCGGCAGCAGCACTTCAATGTTGCGGCGGCAGTATGACATTGCTGTTTGAATCGGTATTCAGTAACGAATATCGCTTGGTCCTTTTCGGTGCCGGACATGTGGGNTCCAGAGTCGCATCGATGCTTCGTGATACGCCGATCCGGACCACATTGGTCGATTCGCGCTCTGAATGGTTGGAAAAGTCGGCCGCTGACGAAAAATTTGAACTCTCTAAAAAAGCGCTTATCCCAGAGGCGGTTCGTAAGCTACTCAGACACGGGGATTTAGTGCTGGTTATGACNCATGACCATGTCCTGGATTACGAGATTGTATGCGCTGCGCTAAACGTCAAAGGCCTGAGTTACATAGGCTTAATTGGCTCTATGACGAAGTGGAAAAATTTTTCGCGTCGCCTAAAGCGGGACGGTTTCGTAGGCGACGACTTAGATCGGGTAACATGTCCCATTGGACAAAAATTACAAAACTTGAAACAACCCTCAGCGGTCGCTGCGGTCATCGTTGCAGAAATTTTTTCTGAGGTTGACAGATCTATGTCGCAGGCAGCGCAAAAAAGCGAGGAGATGNCCCCAAATTCAAGCCCGCTCTCAGAACATTCTTAGCAAGGAAAAGGCTGCTCGAGAGATCAATGAATATCGATAGGTTCAATACGCTTGAACAAAAGGAAGCGCTAGAGTTATTGATTCGATGTGGTCAATCCGCTCTGTGGTCTAAGAATTTAGTTGCGTTGAGGCCCTTTGGAAGTTTTGACGAACTTCGAGCAAACGCGGCTGTTGAGTGGCAGGCTTTGCCGGATGCAGAGCAACACAAGGCGCTGGCTTTGCACCCATTGATTGGTGATGTCGAAATACTGAAAGAGAAATTTTCGGATGGCAGAGAAAATCGTCTAGCAAAAAGTGAACAAGGGCAGGTATTGTCATCAAGCGAAGCGGTCATAGAGGAATTGGCCCAGCAAAATAAAGCGTACTACGAGCGCCATGGCTTTATTTTCATCGTCTATGCGAAAGGGAAAAGCGCTGATGAAATGCTGCAAATTCTCAACATGCGCATAAACAATCCGACTGCAGCTGAATTTGCGAATGCCGCGGCAGAGCACCAGCGGATTACTCAATCGCGATTACAAGATATTTTCGATGAGAGTTGATCTTTATGTCTGAATCGATAGAGCGACAAAAAAGCGAGTATTTAACGCTAAGTACGCATGTTCTTAATTTAAGCACCGGCATGCCGCAACGAGGGTTGGCGGTTTCTTTGCTGAATGAAGACGGTGATTTTATAACAAAAGGGATAACGGATAGATCAGGCCGGGTATCCGAATGGGAAGACACAACAAGATTACTACCGGGTATTTATCGACTACGTTTTCTTGTTGGAGATGAAGCCAGCATCGCAAATCATTTTTACCCTTACATTGAGGTCGTCTGTCGGTTGAGCGGCGATCAAGCTCACTACCATTTGCCGTTGCTCTTAAACGAATTTGGTTACACCACCTACAGGGGCAGTTAGTTGAGCGAACGTGTGAGCCTTCGAGCGAGACTTTTGAGCCTAGATAAGGATGTGCAAGGCGAAGTCGTTTTGGATTACTACGACGACGGCTTTGTGGTTTGTGAGGGAGGTCTAATTGTTGAGGTGCTCTCGGCGGATGATTATTTCGCGAAGATGCCTAACGGAGTTTCCTACGAGGATTTACGACCACATTTGTTGGTTCCCGGTTTTATAGATAACCACGTGCATATGCCGCAACAAGACATTATTGCTGGACAGTCTAGCGAGCTTCTTGATTGGTTGGATCGACACGCCTTCCCTGCAGAATTGCGTTACGCCGACCACGACTTTGCACGAATTAAAGCGGCTACTTTTGTCGATCAACTGTTATCTGCAGGCACTACGTGCGCCCAAGTGTTTTCGACCGTTCATGAACACGCATGCGAGTCACTGTTCGTCGCTGCTAGCGCGAAAAATATGTGTTTAGTGGCCGGTAAGGTGATGATGGACAGAAACGCGCCGGTGAAGCTTTTGCAAAATGCGGCCGATTGCCGAGATGACATCGAGAGGCTGGTTGCAAAATGGCATGGGCGAGGTCGATTGAAGTATGCGCTAACGCCGCGATTCGCGGTGACTTCCAGTGAGGAACAGCTCTCGCATTGCAGTGACTTGCTTGCCAGTCATCCGGATTTATACGTGCAGACCCATATTTCGGAGAACTTGCANGAGATCGACACTGTGCGCTCGCTCTTCCCGCAGCAAGGAGATTACCTTGAGGTTTATGAGCAAGCAGGTCTGGCGACGACAAGAAGCACATTCGCGCACGGAATTCACCTGAGTGAAGACGAGCGAAAGAGGTTATTCCTNGCTGGCAGTAAAATTGCGTTCTGCCCCAGCTCAAATTTATTTTTAGGTAGTGGCCTTTTAGATATTGAATCTATTCCGGATGCCAATTTTTCTGTAGGCAGCGACGTTGGCGGCGGCACCGGACTCTCTATGCTTCATACTTGTGCCGAGGGGTTCAAGGTAGCCCATTTAGCTGGATATGAGTGGCATCCGTATGAAGCGTTGTGGTCAATCACTAAGGGTAACGCGGATGCTCTGGGATTAGGCAACAGCATTGGTCAACTGCGNCCGGGTTTTTTTGCCGATATGGTGCTTTTGGATCTTGATCAACCCCGTGCATTAGGGAATCGGTTGGAGCATTGCGAAAACTTACCCGATGAATTATTCGCGCTCATGTTCCTAGGCGATGATCGCAGCATCGCCCGAACCTACGTAGCTGGGGAAGTGGTGTTTGATCGTGCGGAGGTAGGCTGATTTGGACGCCTTATTGTTTGAATGGATAACTTTGCTGGTCCGGTGGGCGCATATCATCACTGCCATCGCTTGGATTGGCGCCTCTTTTTATTTTGTTTGGTTGGATATGAGCCTTGAGGAGATTTCCCCCAACAAAAAAGGGTTGGGCCTTCAGGGGGAACTCTGGGCCATTCATGGTGGCGGCATATACGAGGTTCAGAAATACAAACTCGCTCCGCCAGTCATGCCCAAAACGCTGCATTGGTTTAAGTGGGAGGCNTACAGCACTTGGTTAACTGGTACGGCTCTGCTTGTGCTCGTCTACTATGGCCGGGCGCAGACATTTCTTGTTGACGACGATAGTTTTGTTCGTGAACCCACGATTGCCATNTTAGCGTCTATAGGTTTCCTGAGTTCAGGNGTNCTTGGTTATGAGTTGATCGTAAGAAGACGAAATTTGTCNAACCAAATCTTATCGATTTCGGTGACCCTTTGGCTTGCATTTCTATGTTGGGTGGCGTTCCAGCTTTTTAGCGATAGGGCNGCCACTATTCATACTGGGGCGGTTATTGCGAGCATTATGGCAGCAAACGTGTTCCTTGGAATCATTCCAGGGCAGCGAGCGCTCTTAGCTGCAATAGCAAGTGGTGAGGCAGTCGATCCAGGTCCTGCCCTCTTAGCGCGCAAGCGATCGCTTCACAANAACTATCTCACNCTACCCGTAGTTTTNTGCATGCTGGCTAACCATTTTGCGTTCGCGCTTGGTCATAGTTGGTCGTGGTTGGTAGTGCTCACCCTCTGTCTAAGNGCCGCCTATGCGCGNCACTTCTTTAATCTCAAACACTCAGGGAAGATCCGTCCGAGCGTGTTGGTGATAAGCGCGGCATCCTTTCTATTAGTGGTTGCCGTAACAACGTGGCAAATTACAGAACAGAAGATGGCGCGGGCGAATAGCTTTATCGCCAATAAGAATTCCTTGTCCTCGGTGCAGTTTCAGCAACTCCTGAAAAAGCACTGCACCACTTGCCATGCCAAGAACCCAAGTTTTCCTGGGTACGCGGCGGCACCTGGCGGAATTGTCTTTGAAAATTTCGAATCGCTAAAAGCCTATAGGCAGAGAGCTATTACATCTTTGGTATCTGGGTATATGCCGTTGGCCAACCTGACCGAATTGAAAGAGACAGAACGTGCCGCGATGATTGCCTATCTCGAAGCTGTGGGCGGTGCTCGCTAAGTCTAAGTTGGAACTGGTTTATGATGTTTGTGCCAATGCTTAGCGATATCAATCCGCCGACAAAGCCAAACGTCCTCGTGCTGCAGAACATATTTTAAAAATCGACGCAGTGAGCGCGTCCTGCCAGGTCGGCCTGCAATCCTACAGTGGAGTCCTACGTTGAGCATTTTCGGATGTTCTTGGCCCTCTTCATAGAGCTCGTCGAAAGAGTCTTTCAAGTAAGTGAAAAATTGGTCGCCGGAGTTAAATCCCTGGCTGGTGGCAAATCGCATGTCGTTGGTGTCCAGCGTGTAGGGTATGACCAAGTGGGGGCTGTCGCCTTCAAAGTGCCAGTAAGGCAGATCGTCCGCGTATGAATCTGAGTCATACAAGAAACCACCGTGATCGATAACAAGTTTGCGCGTATTTGGGCTGTCTCTACCCGTGTACCAACCTTCGGGCGCTGCGCCGGTGACCTTTTTGTGAATTTCGGTGGCCAGCTGTATTTGTCTTCGCTCCTCATCCTCGGACATGTGCTGATGATCAATCCAGCGGTAAGCATGGCTCGCGATCTCCCAATCTGCCTCTTGCATTGCGGCTACCGCCGCCGGATTTCTCTCGAGCGCCATAGCAACGCCAAATACAGTGATGGGTATTCTGAGCTCTGTCATAAGTCGGTGTAGGCGCCAAAATCCTGATCTGCTCCCATACTCGTATAAGGACTCCATACTCATGTGCCGATCAGAGTAAGATTGCGCGCCGATAATTTCCGACAAGAACGTTTCTGACCCAGCATCGCCGTGAAGCACGTTGTTCTCGGCACCCTCTTCGTAATTTATGACAATTTGGAGAGCTAATCGGGAATCACCAGGCCATCTCGGCTTGGGAGGTGTCCGACCATAGCCAAGCATGTCTCGCGGATAAAATGAGGTGTTCATGAAATTCTCTCCGGGCGTCAAGCCAGTCACCACTGAACAGGGTTTAAATTGCTAGAACCATTGATATGTTGCTAATACGACCNCGGAAGATACTTTGAATGTTGCCGAAGCGGCAATATCTTCGAGTTTGGATTTGGCAAAAAAGTCTGACTCTAGTCGTCACGCACCGATATGGTGCATGAGGATCTTCGCCATGGCCCTAATGCGGGCATTGCCAACAAATATTAGACGATTCGGACGAAGTAAATAGCCGCCAGAATGCGGCTAAGCCGGCCATAACTGTAGTGCTACGCTCGTGGTTTCGGCGCTAAAAGCGATGGCATGTGTTTTGCACACTTTTAGGGATTCCGGAAACGACAATAACTTATTTGAAAAAAAAGGGCGGTACACGGATGAGAGGCTAGGAAATGTCGGCGAAGCAAGGCAGCTTGAGATAAACCCCTACGCGCACTAAACAGAAAACGAGAATATGAATCTAGTAAAACTTATCCAATCTGGCTTGCTCGCTTGGGTTGCAAGTTGGATGTTGATGGTCGCGCCCGCGCANTCGCTCGAGAGTGTTATTACGTCCCAAGTTGAGTCCGACGAGGCTTCTGTCGAAAGCCAGAAAAAAATCGATGGNTTGGCAGCGCAAGCATCGGAGGACGCGCAAAGAATCAGGTTGGCGGAGCAAAGGTTGGAGAGTCTCACGATATACAACGATCAACTCGCTCGTTTGATTGACTCCCAAGAATCCGAAATAACTTCTTTGCAACGGCAGACCGAAGAGATCGACGACATAGAAACGGGCGCNTTGCCGCTTATGATCGAAATGACTGAGACCATTAAAGAGATGGTATCTAGNGATNTACCTTTTNTGCTACGTGAGCGNGAGGATAGAGCGGACAGTTTGTCTCTCTTGATCGATCGCGCCGATGTGACCGCTGGTGAGAAATTCCGNCGAATTATGGAGGCTTATCTGGTNGAATTGGACTTNGGNCGNACGATTGAAGGCTACCGTGGCGAACTGGACCTCGATAACGCAGTTAAAACGGTCAATTTCCTTCGAGTGGGCCGCCTTGGTTTGTACTATCAGACCTTGGACGGGTCAGAAAGCGGATGGTGGAACGCAGAAAGGAGCGCATTCCAGAGTCTTGGCAGTGACTCGCGCGACGAAATTCGCGCGGGATTAAGAATTGCGCGAAAACAAGCTCCGCCAGAGCTTTTGCTGCTGCCGATTGGCACTCCTGAGGGGGCACCTAAATGAACTCGGTAATGAAGCTAAGGAACGTGGCTGCATTGGCTATTTTTGCGCTCTGTACGCTACCGATATCTGTCCATGCCGCAACCCCGCTAATCGATCTATACGAAAAAGTGGAACGAGGCGCGGCCGAAACCGGGCAAAGGGACGAGCGACGAGAAGCGCGTTTCGCCTCGTCGGCACAAGAAAAGGCTCGGATGTTGAGAGATCTTGAGCGAAAAATCGCGCAAGAGGAAAAAAGAAAAGATTCTCTGAAAAACGAATTTGATGGTAATGAGGACCGGTTAGCGGAATTAACCACGCTGCTAGATCGNCGAATTGGCGACCTTGGTGAACTCTTCGGAGTGTTCAGACAGACGGCGGACGATACGCAAAACTTACTGTTCGATTCCCTCATCGGTTTAGAATTCCCGGAACGCAGAGCGATCATCGCGGAACTCGCAGAGTCGACTGATGTGCCCACCATCCCGCAAATGCGAGAGTTATGGAAACTCNTGATTCAAGAAACAGCCTATTCTGGTCAAGTATCGCGATTTGATGCGGAGGTCATAGCCCCCGCCGGCGAGGTTTACAGCGCAGAGGTCACTCGCGTGGGCGTGTTTAACGCAGTGGTCGGCGACAAGTATCTAAGTTATCTGCCCGAGCAGAATAGATTAGCGGAATTAACCAGACAGCCCGCAGGCTATGCCCGGAGCAGTGCTCAGAGCTTGTCCAGTGCTTCCGGTGCCAAGGTGGATTTTGCTTTGGATCCGTCCCGAGGAGCGCTGCTTGGTCTACTCGTTCAGTCACCAAGTCTGATAGAGCGTGTTCAGCAAGGCGCATTCGTTGGGTATGTAATCATAGCGGGCGCGCTACTGGGAATGTTGCTTGTGCTAGAGAGGGGAATGCGGTTAACGCGCATCCAAAGATCAATAGATCGGCAATTAGGGGACTTGAGTTCCGTAAGACTCGACAACCCGCTGGGGCGAATTCTCAATGCCTATGACGAAAATCAACATCTTGACGACTTAGAGACTATTTCGNGAAAACTAGAAGTGGTCGTTATCGAAGACGTNGGTGAAATATCNAAAGGCCTGCCGGTGATAAAAATCTTGGCCACTGTCGCCCCTTTNACTGGGCTACTTGGCACCGTTGTTGGGATGATAGAGACCTTCCAATCCATTACGCTTTTCGGTACCGGCGATCCAAAGTTAATGGCCGGGGGCATTTCAATGGCACTCATTACGACGGTACTCGGATTNCTGGCGGCGATACCGCTACTTATAAGCCATACGATTTTGAGTTCNAAGGCCGCTGTNTTAGCCAAGATAGTTGGCGAGCAGGCGGCGGGAGTGATGGCGCAAAAAGCTGAACAGATTGCCGTGAGCCGGGCTGCTGGAGGNTAGTGTTAGTGAACTCATTAATCNTAGATTTCNTGGAGTTTATGTCGAGAGGGGGCGATGTGCTCTGGGGAATATTACTCATAACGATTATGCTTTGGTGGTGCATAGTNGAACGTCTTTGGTATTTTTTTAATGAATATCCCAAGCATCGGTCTGAAAAAGTGAATCGTTGGTTAGATCGCAGTGATCGAGCCAGTTGGTACGCAGTGTGTCANAAAAATCAAATCGTATCGGAAATTGAGTGCCTGATGATGCGAAATACGAAAACAATCCCTACGTTAATTGCGCTGCTGCCCTTGCTCGGATTATTAGGCACGGTTACCGGGATGATTCAGGTCTTTGACGTAATGGCTTCTTTGGGTTCAGGCAATCCTCGCGCGATGGCAAATGGGGTCAGTGCTGCAACCATTCCGACCATGGCGGGCATGTTGGTCGCGATCAGCGCGCTACCTTTCTGGACCTTCATAGATAGGCGGCACAAAGCAGAAAAGATCACNCTCCAACAAATAATTGAGTCCGGTGCGACATGAATAAGTCTAGGTTCCTAGTGGCGGCTGAGGACGAGACGCAGGTTGATATCACGCCCATGTTGGATGTGGTCTTTATCATGCTGATTTTTTTTATTGTTACCTCGACCTTTGTTAAGGAGAGTGGTGTAGACGTGACTCGGCCTGACGCGGAGACCGCGGTCAAGACGGATGCGCTGACAATCCAAATCGGGATCACAGCCAATAACCAAATATGGTTTGATAAACGTCTGGTCGATAAACGTGCTGTGCGCGCAAATGTGGAAAAAGGGCTGGCAGAAAGTCCNGGCGCNGCCGTGATCATCGTGGCNGATGCACTTTCGAATACCGAAGCANTAATTGACGTTATGGATCAGGCGCGCCTNGCTGGTGCGCAGAGTATCTCAGTAGCGACTGATGAGCCTTGAGAGCGATGAGGCAAAGCCTGTTCGGATTCATAGCCTTAGGCTTGGCGCTGAGTTTATTTGCCGTTATGAANGTGCTGATCAGTAACGATCTAAATTACGACAAGCCAGATCGGAGCCGTGCGTATTTAAACTTTATTCGAATAGACCCCGCCGACACGATTACGAATACCAAAGATCGCCGAATTCCAGAGCCTCCACTTCCGCAAGATATGCCGGAAACACCTGATTTCTCGGCTGCAATGGATCCAATTAACTCTTCGCTTTCTATGTCCATGCCATCCATTGGCGTGCCAATAAACAGTGGCGATGGTCCTTACCTAGGGACGTTGCAGAAAGGTAGCGGTCTTGCAGGGTTCGACACTGATGTGATACCTGTTGTTCGCGTCCAGGCAGCTTATCCGCGTCGAGCGAAGCAGGCGGGAATTCAAGGTTCTGTCACTATGGAGGTGCTCATCAAACCCGATGGCACGGTATCCCAAGCGAAAGTGCTGGAATCGACCCCGCCACGAATTTTCGATCAAGCTGCGTTAGTCGCCATTCAACGATGGAAATTTCGGCCAAAAATAGTTGACGGTACACCGGTGTCGCAACGAGCCCGACAAACAATTCAGTTTTCGCTGGAAAAATAAGCGATGCCCACTTTTGTAGCGACGTTAAAGAGACTGCATTTTTATTTACTGGTTTTGATCACCCTGGCGTTTGGAGGGTTCTATTCGGCATATTCCCATGCCGATTCTATTACGCCGCGCACCTATAAAAAATTAATTGATGCGCAGGAATTGCTTGCGGAAGAGAACGTCGATGACGCGATTATGTCGCTGAAATCATGGCTTGAAGAA
Organism: Gammaproteobacteria bacterium; assembly: GCA_002704325.1. Taxonomy (GTDB): domain Bacteria; phylum Pseudomonadota; class Gammaproteobacteria; order Pseudomonadales; family Azotimanducaceae; genus UBA4421. The sequence goes on from PAFJ01000004.1 coordinate 12,982, forward strand.
TTGGACGAGGACTCCCTAGACAAAGCCCTTACCCTACAAACGTTGGGCTATGCAGAAATGAGTAAGGAACGTTTCCAAGTCGCGATCGGGTATTTGCGGGCAAGCTTGGATACCGGGAAGCTCCCTGAAAGCGTAAAATACAACGTAGGATATATGGTGGCCCAGCTCCACGCAGCTTTGGGTGAATACGACCAAGCGCTAAGTTTTGCCGAAGAATGGTTTGTCACGCTGGAGGCCCCCAGTCCGACGCAGTTTATTTTTATGGCAAATGCTTATGCGCAGACAGGCCGTTTTGAAGAGGCTGTTCCCTATGCAGAGAGCGCTATCCGAGAGAGTTCGGAGCCTCGCGAGAATTGGTATCAATTGGTGGTTGCGGCACATTTCAAGTTGGAAAACTATGCCCAAGCCGCCGAAAATCTGAGAACGCTAGTAGCAACCTGGCCGGAGAGAATTAGCTATTGGGAACAGTTGGCCAGTACGTACATAGCGCTTGATGAAGAGGAGAAAGCCTTCGCGGTGCTTCGCTTAGCGTGGCTGGACGACAGGATCGAAAAAGAATCGACTCTCAAATCAATGGCACAATTGGCGCTATCGCGCGGAGTGCCAGAGCACGCAGCGTTGATCCTAGAGGCCGGCTTTGCGCGGCAAATTATTGACCGGAATGCTAGTTTAGTTGGGCTGCAAGCGCGGGCTTGGGCTGCTGCGAAAGAATATGAAGCGGCAATTAGCGGATACAGACAGTTGGCGAAAATTGAGGACTCTGGTGAACCTCTACTCAAAGCAACCCGCCTTTATCTAGAAATGGAAAAATGGAGCGACGCGGAATTGGTCATTCTTGATGCAATACAAGCAGGAATCGAAAAACCTGGAGAGGGATATTTAATGTTGGGGATGGCCTTGGCAGAGCAGAACAAGTTTGAGCAAAGTTTTGACGCGTTTGGTCGGGCAGCGAATTTCGCCGATACGAAGCGCAGAGCTAAGCAGTGGCTGCGTTACTCAGATGGTTTATTTAAACAACAACAGTGGCGTCAGTCTTTTGGGCGGTAATGAAAAGTTTGCCTTTGTAGCACCTCATGAGCTCGCAACTCAAGCGGGCTTGGCGGTATTAGAAAAAGGCGGTCATGCGGTAGACGCAATGATCTCCGCTGCCGCGATGATTGCTGTCGCCTATCCGCATATGAATAGTCTCGGCGGAGACGGGTTTTGGTTGGTACATGAGCCCGGGAAACGACCTTGGGCGGTTGACGCAAGCGGTTGTGCGGCGAAACGAGCGGATGCAGGCTGGTATAAAAACAACAATTGCGAGGTGATCCCAAGTCGTGGTCCGTTGGCAGCGCTTACGATGGCGGGAACGGTATCGGGATGGTGTGAGGCTAAGTCAAGAGCCACCAAGCATGCTCTTGATGAGTCTTGGGGCGCGCCGGACTTACCCTTGGNGGTATTGCTAGGCCCGGCGGTGGAGCGAGCCCGGAAAGGCATTTCGGTAACTAAGAGCCTCGAGATGGCGTCGGTCAAGGTCGCAAAAGAATTGCGAGACGCACCCGAATACCAGCGCATCTTCACTCGTTCTGGCGAGCCCTTGGTCTGTGGAGAACAGTTCAAGAACCCCGGGCTCGCCCATTTATTGGAGTGTCTGATCGCTGATGGGCTCGACAGTTTTTATCGAGGTCCAACTGCCCAAAATATTGGCGAATTTTTGCAAGCCGTTGGGTCTCCCATTGCGCCAGAAGACTTCGAGTCTTATGTCGCCACCGATATGCCTGTGCTAGAGGCAGAAACTCGATTTGGCACTGCATATAATTTGTCAGCACCCACGCAGGGGTTTGCTTCTCTTATGCTGCTGGGTTGTTTTGATAGCCTTTACGAGCCGAGCTGGACTGAGAGCGAAGTGGTCCATGCGTTAATCGAATGCACAAAAATTGCTTTTATCGAGCGCGATAAGCTCCTCGCGGATCCATCGAGGGTGCCGGAGTCGCTGCAAACTCTTCTATCAAAAAATACCCTGAAGGCTCGTGGTGCAGAGATCGATCTCTCAAGTGCGATGCCCTGGCCAGTCGCTGCACAGTCAGGGGATACCGTTTGGATGGGCGCTCTCGATAAGAATGGTGTAATGGTGAGCTTTATTCAAAGCATTTTCTGGGAGTTCGGATCTGGGGTGGTTGTCCCAGAGTATGGCTTAGTGTGGAATAATCGGGGTTCTAGTTTTTCTCTTAGGGAGAAAGATAGGAGATTTTTACTACCGATGACAAAACCATTTCACACGCTTAATCCGGCGATGATGTTAATGAATAACGGCGATCGCATAAGCTACGGGACCATGGGGGGCGAGGGGCAGCCGCAAACTCAAGCCGCGATGATCGCGCGTCATTTGTACCTAGATCGGTCGATCGAACAATCGGTGAGTGCGCCGCGTTGGCTTTTGGGTAGGACCTGGGGTGACGACAATAGTGACTTGAAGATTGAGGCGGACATTGACCAAGCCATTACTGAGCACCTTTCCCAGCGTGGTCAAGTCTTCAACAAGGTTACACCCGTAAACGAACTTATGGGTCACGCAGGTATGTTGCGAGACTATATGGATGCGCGCGCGCCCGGTGCCGCTTCAGACCCGCGAAGCGACGGTTTAGCTGTTGCATCGGGCAGCGGTCGATGACTTATCCTGCGTTCTTGCCTCCAGCCCGGCTACTCATGGGACCGGGCCCAATCGATGCCGACCCGCGCGTTCTCAAGGCAATGTCGAACCAGCTAATAGGCCAATTCGACCCTAAGATGACCGAGTGTATGGACGAGACGATGGCCTTGTATCGGCAAGTCTTCGATACCCAGAATCGCTGGACATTCATAGTCGACTCCACGTCTCGGGGCGCGATTGAGGCGGCAATGGTTTCTCTGCTAGAGCCTGGCGATAAAGTGCTTGTGCCCGTATTCGGCAGGTTTGGCCACTTACTGTGTGAAATCGCAGAGCGCTGTGGAGCTGAAGTGAGTGCAATCAACACGGAATGGGGCAGCGTTTTCTCTCCCGAACTTATTCAACGTGAAATAAAAACCTCACGGCCAAAGATGTTGGCAATTGTTCAAGGCGATACTTCCACCACCATGTTGCAGCCGTTGAAAGAAATCGGCGAAATCTGCCGCGAAGAGGGGGTATTGTTTTATTGCGATGCGACCGCGTCGATTGGTGGTAACGAGCTGAAAACTGATGCCTGGCATTTAGATGCTGTAACCGTGGGGTTACAAAAATGCTTATGCGGGCCCTCAGGTAGTGCGCCTATAACCCTCAGTGAGCGTGCGGTGAGTATTATTGAGGAGCGGCGACACATAGAAGCCGGAATACGCGACGGAAANATATCAGACGGCCCGGGAAGTCGCATAGCATCTAACTACTTTGATTTGTCGATGATCATGGATTATTGGAGTGAAATGCGCCTAAACCATCACACGGAAGCTACATCGATGCTATACGGTTCGCACGAATGTGCGAGGATCCTATTGGAAGAGGGTCTAACAGAGACAATCGACCGACATCGGATAAATGGCCGTGCGCTCGCTGATGGACTGGCCAGCATGAGCTTAAAACTCTACGGTGACCAANATAATCGAATGCACAACGTGGTAGGTGTTTANATCCCTGAAGGAGTAGANGGGGAGCGTATACGGCACGAGATGTTGCTGGAATTCGGGATAGAAATAGGTACATCTTTTGGTCCGCTGAAAGGTGTTATTTGGCGCATCGGCACCATGGGCTACAACGCCCGACCGGACGCGGTGCTTAAGACGCTTGCATGTTTAGAGCAGTGTCTGTTGTCCGCTGGATTCGGATTGACCCCGGGCGCCGCCGTTGCTGAAGCTAGGCGGATCTATGCTGGCGCAGGCAGTTTTTGATTGTGGGATGGCGCTGGCAAATATGATTCCTCAGTTTCAGGTTGAGAAGCCCATTTACAAACATCTATGCAAAGCCGCAGCGGAGCGCGTTATGCAGCGCTGTGAGGTTCTTGCAGCAGTTTCGGAAAGCGGCGATTACATCGAACGGACCTATCTGAGCGATTCACANAAACGCGCCAACGCTATTGTTGAGGGCTGGCTTGCCGAAGCTAAAACTGAGCACTGGCAAGATGCGGTAGGCAATGTTTGGGGCCGGTTACCTGGTCTAAATGCGGACGCCAAAACACTTATCGTAGGATCTCACCTAGACACTATCGTCGACGCTGGAAAATATGATGGGATTTTAGGTGTTCTGATGGCGGTCGAATTGCTCTGCCTGCTAAGGTCGCAAGGGATAGTCTTGCCGTTCAATTTAGACGTTGTCGGATTTTGTGACGAGGAAGGGGTTCGCTTTGGTGCAACTTTACTAGGAAGCCATGCCATTGCTGATAGGTGGAAGGACGATTGGTTGAACCTCACGGACGTTGATGGAGTATCGATCGCGGAAGCCATGGCTTCCTTTGGTTTGGACAGCACCAAGGTTTCGGATGCTGCCATACCCCCAGAAAATCTCGTTGGGTATCTCGAAGTCCACATAGAACAGGGGCCGGTTCTGGATCGTGCGAATTTGCCTGTCGGGGTAGTCACTGCAATCGCCGGCGCTCGTAGATTCAACTTTGTCATAGAGGGTGAATCAGGTCATGCGGGAACCGTTCCGATGGGCATGCGCAAAGATGCGCTGGTTGGCGCGGCCCTCTGCATACAGGAAGTCGAAAAAACGGCAAGCCTATACGACGTAGTTGCAACAGTTGGCGATATCAATTGTCATCCTGGTGCGGTAAATGTGATTCCAGGCAATGTGCAATTTTCGCTCGATATCAGAAGCGCGCGTGATAAAACTAGGGATGCAGCGTTTGCCTGGTTAACAGAACGGTTCGATTCGATTCTCCATTCGAGGGACCTAGCACTGACTTGGCAGGAGATACATACGGCTTCCTCCGTCTCATGCTCTAGCAAATGGCAACGCACACTTGAGCAATCGATAGCCAACTGCGATTTAGAAGCGCTTTCGCTTCCGAGTGGCGCAGGACATGACGCTATGGCAATGGAGGATGTGACTCCCTTGGGTATGCTTTTCGTTCGGTGCAAGGACGGTATCAGTCATCACCCAAGCGAATCCATAATGGTGCAGGACGTAGAAGTTGCGATGGAAGTTCTCATGAACGCTGTAATCGATTACGCTTTGGAAACGGAAGAAGCTTGAACTTAGCTTGTGACGTTTTTAACGCCCTCGATCACGATCAGTTTCGATGTCGCGTATTTCCTTCTCATCGCGTGAATGGGCCTTACCTCTTCGGATTCCACCCAGGCTTTAGCGCTTTTGGCATCCGGAAAAGCCATGACAACGAGACGGTCTGGTTGCCAGTCAGAATCAGCCAATAAAATCTCGCCGGCTCGAATAACGTATTCGCCCCCGTAGTTCGCAACGGTTGGCGTGATAAGTGCTAAGTACTTAGCATATTCTTCGGGTTGATGTACTTCGTTGTCGACTACCACGTATACGGTCATAGTTATGCTCTGACTATTTGATGGTTCGAGCGCAGTTTATCTTGAATAGAACCATTGTTAAGCGGAGCTTTTGTGAAAAATCGTAGTTTCTTGTCGACCTCGAGAGCTTTGAATATTTCGATACGGAGAACAAGATAGATGGAGCTAAAGACGCTAGATCTCGCTCACTTTGAGGCGTTCGATGCAGAAAAGATCAGACAGATGTCGGGTCTTTTAGATGCTGCTTTTAGGAGCAGTGGATTTTTGGTAGCAAGAAATTTGGGTTTTCAATCGTCGCTTGTGGACAACGTATTTGCCTGCAGTAAGTCTTTGTTTGCGCTCCCTCTTGAGAAGAAATTGCAATATAAGTTTTCGGGNCCNCAATCNAATTTTGGATACCATGGAATGGAATCGGAAGCTCTTGCATCTGGCGGCTCACCGGACCTGAAAGAGGCCTTCACCATGCGCAATGTGCTGGGTCGAGTTGACGATGAAGGTGTCTGGCCAAGCGATGAATTTCGCGATCTTAGTACGGCGTTATTTCGGTCTTGCTTTGCTGCCGCGATTGAGTTGCTGAAGGTTTGTGCAATTGCGCTTGGACAAAAAGAAAACTTTTTCCGCGAGTTGCACTCTGGTGAGAATGCGACCCTTCGGGTCCTGCACTACCCAGACCTCAGTCCAAGGCCCGACGGCGGTCAGATGGGCGCTGGCGCGCACAGCGATTACGGGTCCATCACTTTTCTGTTCCAACAAGACGTCGGCGGGCTACAAATATTGGACTCAAACAAAACGTGGCGAAATTGCCCTGCGGTGAGAGACGCGGCCATAGTAAACGTTGGTGATATGCTAGAAATATGGAGCAACGGCCTGTTTCCCTCCACAAGACATCGTGTGTTGCCGAGAACAAATACGACGGACCGTTATTCAATCGCATTTTTTATGGATCCAGACGATCAGGTAGTCGTCGAGCCTTTGACGACCTGTATAGAAGACACTGACACCNGCCGATTCGCTCCGGTGCAGGTGAGAGAGTATCTGAAGGGCAAGATCGCAGGCTCACAAGTGCGTGCCTGAGCTCACGATTCTTGGCTGTTTGGGAAGGGATAATATATCGGTAAAACCGATCTACGATTTTGGATTTCCTAGCAGGGTGCTTTCCACCAAATTTAAAAGCCGATCTGTCACTACGTCACAGCAAACAGTTGATTCGGCNACGCCTTTCCAATGGTCTTCAGCGTAATCTCGAGCTGTTTGGCGCGACCAAATCGTGGCGCCCTTAGCTATNCCTGAGGTGGCTACCCTCACTGGCCCTGACGCAACTTTAAAAAAAGTAGGCTCGATCAGGTAAGCCATTGCGGAAGCGTCGTGNACCGGAAANCCTTTGCGATANCCTATTGAGTTGTAAAAACTTTGGTAAAAACGCGATATATCCGCGATGAATTCACATGCGGCATCTCCGCTATCGCGGAGTCGNTTCAAACGTTGGTGGTCAAAAATGCACTTCATGGTGACGTCCAACCCAACAAAGACCGTATTCCAACCGGANANGCATACTTGATCAGCTGCGTCAGGGTCGCCATAAATATTAGCCTCAGCGCAGGGAGTTACATTGCCGCGAATCTGATCGAAGCCAAAAGCTCCCCCCATAACAACTGTTTGCTTGGTCAGGGCGGCGATGCCGGGATCTAAAGCCAGTGCGTTCGCCAGGTTGGTAAGCCTGCCTAGTGCGACTATTGAGACCTGGTGCGGGTTTGCATTGATTGTCTCCACTATAAAATTTGCCGCGGAATCCCCATCTGGATCACCGACGCTTGGTAATTTCCGTGTATCACCAAGCCCGTCTTTGCCATGGACGAAAGTCGGCAGTGGGTCTTCTGTCATCGACAGCGGTAATCGTGCGCCGACATGCACGGGAGCTTCGATTTCAAACATGTCTCGCAGGCGCACCGCGTTATCGGTTGTGGTNTCGATTGCTGCATTGCCGAAAACGCTCGTTAAGCCAATTATTTGCAGGGATGGNGACCTCGCCGCTAGCAGGATAGCCATTGCGTCGTCGATTCCAGGATCGCAATCAATGATTATCTTTTCCATGCGTAAGTTACCTTAGATGCTGNTTGTTGGTTTGGTTATGGTCTTAATCTGATTAACCAGAATCCGTATCGTATTAATCTGTATGTTTAGCAAATGCCGCATTTTAATATCTAATTGGTTCAAATCCTTGCTTTGCCTGATGGACTTGGGAAGAGAGGCAAGGACTCACCACGCTCGATTATTATGCCTTGGTAAGTCGCGTTTATGGTGATTATGCCGAGGTCGTTCTTCGACGCCTTATTTCCGGGCAATTTGCCAGCAATGTTTGTGTGCAGATCTTGATGTGAGACCCCGTTGGGTTCTTT
>PAFJ01000005.1 GCA_002704325.1 Gammaproteobacteria bacterium
AAACCGGGCATGAGTGGCGCCAATATCAGCAACCAGATAGCACAAATCAGACANNTTCACTCCCCACGCTTAAACGCGAATAANCGAGCCNAGCCNNGAGACTNTTGGCTTTTCTNNGCGCCNGGCATTTATNTCNGCAGCNCGCAATATACATTATGGCCNGNNAGCNCTCAGCAACCCCAGCCNACAACATGATCGNGCCAANANACNGCNAAGTCTTAGATGATNGATTGCGCAACTCACCGAATCGCCGATAATCTGCCGCACGCATCACAATCAAAATCCGGGAGAGGCTATGGGCATTGGCGCAGGCATTGGTATGGCGAATTTCACCTTCGATGACGCAGACGGATTCTGGCGTTGGGTGGATCTTTGCGACAACGGTGGCGTTGACTCGATTTGGCAAAGCGATCGCATCATCGAGCGCGCACCCAATCTAGAAACTATGAGCGTTATGGCGGCACTTGCCGGCGGCAGCAAGCGTCTCAAATTCGGTATGAACGTTGCCAGTCTTGGGCTACGGGACCCAATTGTTATGGCTAAGGCCTGTGCCACCATCGATTATTTGTCTAANGGCCGTTTGCTGCCNGCATTCGGAGTGGGCAGTGCGCAATCAAGAGACTATGTGGCTACCGGTACGCCCACCAAGGGACGCGGCAAGCGCACCGATGAAGGCCTAGAAATCATGGCNCGCCTNTGGTCCGAGGATAGGGTCAGCTTTAAAGGCGACTACTACCAGTTGGACGACGCGACTATTGCACCAAANCCGGTCCAGTCGCCTTTACCACTGTGGGTGGGCGGCTCCGCGGCGGCGGCTATCGAGCGCACCGCACGCTGGGGTACAGGCTGGCAAGCAGGCATCGAATCCGCAGCCGAAGTCGCGCCGGTTATTGCTGCAATTAAACAACGAGCAGCCGAACTGGACCGTAAAATAGACGATGATCACTTTGGTGCTGGCTTCGGCTTTCGCTTTGGTCGCCATGACGAACCGCTAGTGGAGCGCTATAAGGAACAATTTCAGAAACGCTTGGGAAAAGACCCCGCTGCCTATAGCGCCATTGGCGACATCGATGACATNATGGCACTAGTCCACGACTTCCACGCCGCCGGCGTGCACAAGTTTGTGCTTCGACCCATCGCTTCAGGCACCGAAGATATGCTCGCGCAAACCCGTTTTATGGTTGACGAGCTGCTGCCGGCAATTTCTGCACTTAACAAAAAAGCGGCTTAATCGGGCTGAGGAATTTGCGCCCTAGCACCAGCCACATAGCCCCGATTCCAGGTGGGACTGATGGTCAGGTCGTTAATGCACACATGATTAGGTAACTGGGCTAAAAAACGGATCACCTCGCCACAGTCCTCGGCCTGTACCATGCGCGCTCGTTCCTCATCCGGTACCGGAATCGGCCGATTATCTAAAATCGGCGTTGCCACTTCACCCGGGCACATGGCACAGGCGCGCACTCCGTAACTGCAGGCTTCCATATTGATGCTTTCGTTCATAGCGTTCATCGCATGTTTCGCGGCCGTATAGGCAGGGCCTGTAACAACGCTAACGTGCTTACCCGCCCAAGACGAAATATTGATAATCAAACCTTCGCGCTGGGCCTTCATGGTGGGTAAGACNGCCTTGCAACAGTAGAACGCACCGTCTAGATCAATACGGATAACCGAATCCCAATCGGCAACACTGAGGTTATGCCAGTTGCGGTCTTTAACATTGATTCCCGCACTGGCTAACAGTACGTCGATGCGGCCAAATTTTTCGATGATCCGCTCTGCTACCGCACTGACTGCGGTTTGGTCGGCCACATCCAGCACTTCAATAGANGCGCGCCCGCTGCAGCGCTCTGCTACCTGCTGCAATTTGTCTTCGCGACGTCCCGACAACACCACATGCATACCCGCCTCAGCCAACGCCACCGCACCGCCCTCGCCAATACCTGTGCCAGCNCCAGTAACCCAAGCCACCTTATCTGTTAGATCGCGCAACATGGTTCCCCCTTCTACTTGCGTAAATTTCACGTACTATCTTTGCATCATTTTGCAGACAAATACTATGGCAAGAGCCAACCGACAGTATCTGACCCAGCACCTAAAGCGCATAGAGACCGATGGTTTTAGCATTTTGCCTAACGCCATAAACCATACTTTGATCAATACGATCAAGGCCGAGCTGGCGCCTTATCTGCAAGGACTGCACCCGGGCCGCAATGATTTTGAGGGTCTATACAGCGAGCGAGTCTATGCACTACTGAGCAAAGCGCCGAGCATCGCTAAAATTATCGAACACCCTGACGTGCTNGCAATTTTGGATCACCTGCTGCCCGTGGATTACCTGCTTTCGGCTGCGCTTGCTATTAACGTCCACCCCGGTGAAACGCCTCAGCCGATGCACATAGATGACAACGCGGGCAACTTGCCGTTCCCACGACCTAGAGCACACTTCGGGGTCAGCACCATTTGGGCACTCGACGACTTCACTAACGATAATGGCGCTACTGAGGTCGTGCCGGGCAGCCATCGTTGGCCCGAAGACCGACAAGCAAAACCTGATGAAATCCGTCAAATCATCATGCCCGCGGGTTCGGTGGTGGTATTTCTGGGTACTTTGCTCCATCGCGGGGGTGCTAATTGCGCCACTACAGATCGTTTAGCCATTACCCCCCAATACTGCATGCCCGGGCTCCGGCAAATCGAAAATATGACACTGGCAGTACCCCCAGCTACTGCGGGCCAATACAGTAATCGAGTTCAAGAACTCTTGGGCTACAACACCATTGAACCGGGGTTTATGGGCTATGTGGACGGCGTGCATCCCCAACGCTTAATCGACCCCGATTATCAAGGCCGTCGCGCTCGTGGCCTGGATTCTCCGGGATTAGCCAGCTTCGCCGACGTTCACACATCGCAATAAAAAGCCCCTACCTTATNAACTAGGAAATCACCTTGACCGACGACTCACAACGCATCAGCGAGTTGGAAAGCCGATTGGAATTTCAGGACGAAACCATTGCCAGGCTGAACGACGCCTTAGTGGCGCAACAAAACCGCTTGGATCAATTAGAAAAGCGTCAGCAACAGTTGATTGAGCACCTGAAGTCGGCCCAAGCGAAGGACAATCCAGTCACCGAGCCACCGCCGCCTCATTACTAGGCAACGGCTACCGCCCTTTAAGACTGCCAAGAAATTCCAGAGTGCGGTCATAAGCTCCGTCTTCGACGTCCATTATCGCAGCGTTGAAGTCCGACACGCCCATATCTTCAAACCGCTTTATTTGACCACGCAGCTGATTTTCATCACCAACAATCGCTATGTCAGCCGGTCCTGCTGCGCCCTCTCGATCCAACATAGCGCGGTAACTGGGCAACTGTCCGTATACGGTTAGCTGCTTGGCAATGGCTTGTTTAGCCTCGTCGACCTTTGTTGTCAGGACAATCGGCATGCCCGCGACGATTTCTGGATCTGTTCGACCGGCCGTGTTGAAACTAGGAATAATATGCTCCTCCATAGTTTTCGGCCCAACCATCCAGGTATTGGTGCCATCGGCAAGTTCAGCGGTGAGCTTGATCATCTGCGGCCCAAGTGCCGCCACCACCACCGGCAGCGATTCAACACCTGGAATATCGAGAGCAAAACCATTGACCCGATAGTGCTCGCCATTGTGGCTAACCGCCTCACCGCGGATAAGTGGCATAAGCACACTCAAATACTCGCGCATATGTTTTGCCGGGGCGTCATAACTGAGCCCGAACATATCTTCGATAACGACCTTGTGGGACAGTCCTACGCCCAAGGTGAAACGATTATTCGTCGCCGCGGCTGCAGTCATGGCCTGCTGTGCTAGTGCTGTGGGATGTCGAGGATAGGTTGGTGTGACCGCTGTACCTAAGCGCACGCGTTTGGTCTCGCGGCCGATAAGCGTCAAGGCCGTAATTGCGTCATACGAAAAAATATTCGCAAGCCAGACATGATCCAAACCAGCAGCCTCAATGTCTCTACCCAACTGCACCACCGCGTCTATCGAACTTTTAGTGCCGTCCGCACCGATCATCGCCCCAATTCGCATCCCTCGCCTCCCTTCAATTTGGCTCTGTAGATTGTAGATTTACGCGCTATCCAAGGCTGCCTCGGGCCTAGACTAAACGCAAGTTCACGGAGTGTTCACAGCGTTCATTAGAACCTGCATAATTCTCAAATTCACTCGACGGAACTAACTATGTCAGCAAAAGAAACTATCGCTATTCTCGGTGGAACGGGCGATCTAGGCACCGGCTTAGCGATTCGCTGGTCGAAAGCGGGCTACAACATCGTTATCGGTTCGCGCACCCAAGAAAAAGCCGACGCTGCGGTGGCGGCATTAGCAGAAGTCAGCCCTGACACACCGGCCCAAGCCATGGAGAACACCGCGGCGGCCGCCGCTGGCGACATCGTCGTGCTTACGGTGCCGGCGGATCATCAAATATCTACACTGGATGGCGTTAAAGACTCGCTGGGCGGAAAGATTCTGATCGACGTCACTGTGCCTTTGGTGCCACCGAAAGTCGGTACAGTGCAGATGCCTCCCGAAGGCAGCGCCGGCAAACGCGCCCAAGACTTCCTTGGCGAAGACGTGCATGTGGTGAGCGCCTTTCAAAACATCGCGGCGCACCTGCTGCAGCAAGATGTTGTTATCGAATGTGATGTCTTGGTCGCAGGCAATAGCAAAGAATCGCGCCAACGAGTCATTGATTTGATCAGCGAGGCCGGCATGAATGGCTGGCATGCAGGCCCAATCGCCAACGCCGCAGCGGCTGAAGCGCTGACATCGATCCTAATCCAGATTAATCGCAGTGGCATTGTCTCCCACTCCGGAATCAAGATTATCGGTCAAGAACACTAAAGCCCTAGGCCACTCTTATGACCGCTCAGTTTTCCGTGTTCGGCGTACCGGACATACCCATGATCGAACACGGCGACTGTCTCAGCGAAGTTATTACTCACGCGCTAAAGGCAGCGGCCTTATCGCTGCAGTCCGGCGACGTGGTCTGCTTAGCACAGAAAATCGTCTCCAAAGCCGAAGGCCGGATGCTGGCATTATCCAGCGTAACGCCAAGTGCCAAGGCCGAAGAACTAGCGGAGGCGACCGCAAAAGACCCACGCATGGTGCAGCTTATTCTCGATGAATCTAGCGAGGTAATGCGCCACAAACCGAACGTGCTNATTGTGCGCCACAAGCTTGGTATCGTTGGCGCGCATGCGGGGATCGACCAGTCCAACATCGACCACCAAGGCGAGGAGCAGGCGTTATTGTTGCCCGAGGATCCGGATGCGAGTGCGGCATTATTGCGCAACGAATTGCAACAACACAGCGGTGTCGATCTGGGTGTTGTGATCACCGACAGNCACAACCGACCGTGGCGTATGGGTACCATCGGTTGCGCAATTGGCTGCGCTGGAATTCGGGTCTTAGACGACCAAGTCGGCGGACGCGACATCTATGGCCGAACCCTGCACGCCACTTTAATTAACCGNGCCGACGCGATTGCTTCTGCAGCCACACTGGTTATGGGTGAGACGACCGAGAAGCTTCCCGTCGTGGTCGTGCGCGGACTGAACACCAATCAAACTCTCAGCGACGAAGACAACGCATCGATCATCAACCGCCCGCTNGCAGAAGATTTATTCCGCTGATGACTAAGCTACTGGCTTTAACTGGCGGTGTAGGCGGTGCCAAGTTGGCCGTTGGGCTNGCACAAATTCTGCCCCCAGAGCAACTGCTGTTTGCAGTAAATACCGGCGACGATTTCGAGCACCTTGGGTTACACATCAGCCCTGACATCGATAGCCTGACTTATGCCTTGGCACAGCAAAACAATACCGAAACCGGCTGGGGCCGCGCCGGTGAAAGTTGGAACTTTATCGAGACCCTAAGTTCGCTGGGCGGTGAGGACTGGTTTCGTCTCGGCGACAAAGACCTGGCATTGCATACGGCACGGTCGCAAATGCTGCGCCGCGGCGCCTCCTTAACGGAAGCGACGGCCCACATTACCCAACAAATGGGCATCAAACATACAATTGCCCCCATGAGCAATGATCCCGTTCGCACCATTGTGCACTGCGAAGAGGGCGACTTTAACTTTCAGCATTACTTTGTGCGCGAACGCTGCGAGCCCAAGGTCCGCGGGTTTAGCTTCGACGGTATTGCCGACGCGTGCCTGAACCCACTGCTCGTAGATTGGCTCAGCGAATGTGACGGCGTCATTATCTGCCCGTCTAATCCATTCGTTTCGGTTGATCCCCTACTTAAGCTGGACGGCTTCGGTGAGGCTTTGCAATCACTACCCGTTGTTGCGGTGTCTCCAATTGTTGACGGCATCGCCATCAAAGGCCCAGCGGCAAAAATGCTCCAAGAAATGAATATGCCCGCTACCGCGGCGGCAGTAGCCAACCACTATCGAGGCCTAATTGACGGTTTTGTGGTCGATAAAAACGATAAAGAACTGATCGAGCAGATTAACGTCCCGACTATTAGTACCTCCAGTGTCATGGTAAGCTTGCAAGATCGCATTGACCTTGCAACGGCATGCGTAGACTTTCTGGCGACAATAAAGGCTTCCTAGCCGCAGCAACGTCAGAACGGTTCCGACAACTCAGTCGCACAAAGAAGGAGTGCGAATAGGGGTCGAGATCGCCATNTCAACGTGCAGTACAGGGATAATATATGTGGGCAATAGTTCCCATTAAGACGTTCGAGCGGGCGAAACAGCGTCTTGCAGATGTTTTGAGCGAAGACGAACGCCGAGCCCTGATGCTCGCTATGGCCAGAGACGTGCTGACTTGTTTGTCACGCAGCACAGAACTTACCGGCATTTTAATCGTCTCGCGCACCCGAGAAGCCGATTCCCTCGCCGCTGCNTTTTCTACTGAGCGTTTTGCTGAAAGTCCTAGCACCAATCTCGCTCAGGCGCTCACACAAGCCACAGAACACTTAGTTGCGAATTTCAACGCCAAGGGCGTATTCGTGGTTCCAGCGGATGTACCCGGCATCGATCCTGATCAGGTCGACGAACTGATTCGCGCAAATACCCGCATTACGCTATTACCCGACGCTGAACACAAAGGCACCAACGGGTTTATCTGTGCACCGCCTCTGGCAATACCCTACGTCTTNGACGGTCAGAGCTTTAAACCCCACGTAGACGCGGCCTACGCAGCGGGGATAAGCCCTAGAATAGTTCCCGCGAGCGCGTTCGCGCTGGATGTCGATCTCCCGGAAGATTTAAGCGCTGTTTATCGGCAACAACCCAATAGCCAGACCGCCTCCTACTTAAATCGCTCTGGCATCGCCCAGCGTCTGTACCCCACTCACCAATCGCACTCAGGATAGGCCATGGAAATGATGCTTAATAACGCGATCGCTGGCAGCCTGCCTACAGATGAACAAGTGTTGGCGCTTGCAGACTGCACCGATACGCGAGCGCTCGCTGACGCGGCCTCGCTGATCCGCGATCAGGGTTTCCACAATGTGGTGACGTATTCGCGTAAGGTATTCATACCTCTGACCCACTTATGCCGCGACGTGTGTCACTACTGCACCTTCGCGCAGGTGCCGCGCAAAGTTAAAGCACCTTATTTGAGCATTGAGGAAGTCTTGGAACTCGCACGGCATGGTCAACAGATGGGCTGTAAAGAGGCTTTATTTACGCTCGGCGAAAAACCCGAACTGCGATATAAGGCAGCGCGGGAAGCTTTGGCCGAAATGGGTTACGCCAGCACCACTGATTATTTGTATGCCGCTGCCAAAGCCGTATTTGAAGAAACTGGGCTGCTACCGCATCTGAATCCAGGCAATTTGGACGCTGAGGAATTGACCCGGCTGCGCAGCGTTTCGCCCTCTATGGGCATCATGCTGGAATCAGCCTCGGACCGGCTGTGTGAAAAAGGCATGCCGCATTATGGCTCGCCGGACAAGATCCCAGCGGTGCGGCTGCAAACGCTTGCCGAGGCAGGTAAAGCGCAGGTTCCTTTTACCACTGGCATCCTTATCGGCATTGGCGAAACCCGTCTAGAACGTCTTGAAAGCCTGTTAGCAATCCGCCGTGTTCATCAACAGTATGGGCACATTCAAGAAATCATTGTGCAAAACTTCCGGGCCAAAGAGGGCACGAAGATGGTCAACGCGCCAGAACCCGATCTGGGCGAATTACTTTGGACCATAGCCTGCGCACGCATCATGTTTGGTGCTGAAATGAGCGTTCAGGCGCCACCGAATTTAAGCCCAGGGGTACTGCCGCANATTGTCCATGCGGGCATCAACGACTGGGGCGGTGTTTCTCCAGTAACGCCAGATTTTGTAAACCCAGAAGCGCCTTGGCCGCATCTCGATGAGCTAACCCGGGAAACCGCAGCGGCGGGCAAGTTCTTGGAAGAAAGACTTACCGTCTACCCNGCCTACGCTGTCGATTTGCCAACATGGACCCATGCTGATTTACACGAACGCATNCTGGAGATGATTGATAGCGAGGGNTTNCCNCGGACTGACGAGTGGTGTCCGGGAGATCCCGATACACCACCCCCTAATGCAGTCATGAATGCCATCATTAACCCGCCACAACANGTCTCCGCCGANGTGAGCGACATTCTTGATTTGGCCACTTCAGGTACTGCACTCTCCGAGCAACAAATAGTGCGCTTATTCAGCGCCCGCGGCGATGACTTTAGCGCTGTAGTGCAGCAAGCGGACCATCTGCGGCGCAAGACCTCCGGGGACAGTGTCAGCTTCGTGGTCAACCGAAACATCAATTACACGAATATCTGCTACTTCAAGTGTCAATTCTGCGCGTTCTCCAAAGGTAAACTGTCGGAGAACTTACGCGGTCGCCCATACGATCTGTCAGACGAAGAAATTCAACGACGTACGGTAGAGGCGTGGCAAAGGGGCGCCACAGAAGTTTGTATGCAAGGCGGCATACATCCTGAGTACACCGGCGACACCTACATGCACATCGTTGAGGTGGTAAAGCAAGCGGTACCGAAAATGCATGTGCACGCATTTTCTCCACTTGAGGTTTGGCAAGGGGCCGCGACCTTAGACCTTAGTCTGGGCGAATATCTGCAAAAACTAAAAGACGCGGGACTCAATACACTGCCCGGCACCGCGGCAGAAATCCTCGACGATGAAGTCCGAGCAATCATCTGCGCAGACAAAATCAATACCCAGCAATGGTTCGACGTTATGCAGGCGGCTCACGAGGTCGGCTTCAAAACAACGGCCACCATAATGTATGGGCATGTGGAAAAATCGGTGCACTGGGCCCGGCATCTAATGCGTGTTCGAGCATTGCAAGAGCAAACCGGCGGCTTCACCGAATTCGTGCCGCTGCCCTTTGTGCATATGGAAGCCCCCATGTACCTAAAAGGTAAGGCGCGCAAAGGCCCGACATTCCGCGAGGCTATTTTGATGCACGCAGTGGCNCGGCTGGCTTTGCACGGCCAAATCGACAATATCCAAACCAGTTGGGTCAAGATGGGTCATGAAGGCGTTAAGGGATGTCTGAATGCNGGCTGCAATGATCTCGGCGGCACATTGATGAACGAATCGATAAGCCGCGCTGCGGGTACTCTGCATGGCGAGGAAACCTCACCCCAACAGATGAACCAAATCATTCGCACAATGAACCGCAACCCTCGACAGCGCACGACGAGTTACTCAGATGTTAATCCAGAACGGATTGCGGCTGGCCTGCGGCAGATCGATCTGGTGCAAATCATTAATACGCCAGCGAAAAAATACGAGCGTAAGCGTTCNCGCGCGGATTTAATTCGCAANGAGCCCTTAGCCAGCAAGCCNGAGCCCGCTCGTCCTTCGGGCACNTCNGGCGCTTAGCGTCGCTCTATTAGGNTTTTCAGTTCGGCAAGCTGCAGCTGAATATCACGAAGGTTTGGCTCCGCTCCTTTGAGTGCATCGCGCTCACGCTGATGTTCGTCTTCCAAAACCTTGACTACGATCCCAATAATCATATTCAAGAAAGCGAAGGCGGTTAAAAAAATGAAGGAGAGGTAGTAGATCCAGCTCCAGCCATAGCCGGCGCTGATGGTTTCATACATCACGTCGGTCCAGTCNTCAAAAGTCATTACGCGGAATAATGTCAGTAAACTTACCGCAATGTCGCCCCANAGCGCTGGGTTCACCGTCGCAAATACGCTCGTGCCTATGGCGGCGTAGATGTAGAAAATGATGAACATCAGCAGGCATACATAACCCAATTGGGGCAGNGCCCGCAGCAACGAATTCACGAGAACGCGTAGCTCCGGAACAATAGAGACCATACGCAGAACACGAAATATTCTGATCAATCGTCCCAGCAGCGCCAGTTCTGATTCATCGATGGGAACCAAACTCACGGTCACAATTAAGGTGTCAAAGACATTCCAGCCTTGACGAAAGAACGCGCGTTTCTCTGGTTCGCCGAGAAACCGTATGCTCAACTCAACAAGAAAAAAAAGGGTTATGGCAAGGTCGAGTATTTCCATCACCTGGACCACACGACCATCTAAGGCATAACTGTTTACCCCAATCATTACCGCTGAAAAGAGGATCACAGCCACCACAAAGAGCTCGAATGCCTTATTCGAGCGAATACGATCAAAATATATCTGCAATTTGCGCATGCTTAGAGCCGCCATTCCATTAGATTCCTTGTTAGGTTCGATTAATAAAAAAGAGCCTCCGCTCATTTGCTCTAAACGCGGAGTGCCGGGCGCAAAATATCATCTCCCATCGCTCGCAGAAAAGTGGTTTAATCAAACAATTACTTTACGGGAAGAGGATATCCGCCATGTCTAATATCAACATTCGCTACGCTCACGTACCAAGATATGCAGCTGGCGACCAAGCGGGCATCGACTACCTTGA
Source organism: Gammaproteobacteria bacterium (assembly GCA_002704325.1). Classification (GTDB taxonomy): domain Bacteria; phylum Pseudomonadota; class Gammaproteobacteria; order Pseudomonadales; family Azotimanducaceae; genus UBA4421. Next base: position 10,898 of record PAFJ01000005.1, read on the forward strand.
AGAACATGGTTATGTCGTTATCGCAAATGCCCTGACCACCGATGAAGCCAACCATGCATTGAGCCTAATGTGGGACTACTTAGAAGAATTGGGCACAGGTATCGATCGCAGCGATCTCGACACCTGGGACGATGATCGCTGGCCAACCGCCGTACACGGCGGTATTTTGCCGAGCCACGGTATCGGTCACAGCGCTGCCCAATGGTACATCCGCGACCGCGCGCCAGTGAAACAAGCTTTTGCTTCAGTCTGGCAAGACGAAGATTTGCTAACGAGTTTCGATGGNGTGGCNCTGTGGCGACCTTGGACCCGGCANGCCCATTGGCGAACCAATAATGGGCCTAGCTGGATGCACATAGACCAGCATCCCATTGGCCGACCTGGTAAGCACTGTGTGCAGGGCTTAGTTAATCTGATCACCACCTCGCCTGCCTGCGGAGGTAATGTGATGGTGCCCGGAAGTCACAAGCGTTTTGCCGCGATCCCTGAGTTGTATCCAGAACGTCTCGCACGCATCCACCCCAGCGTTGATCACTTCCGTTTCCCAAATGACGATGAGTTGCTCGCTGGAGCAGAGCCAATAATCTGTCACTTGGAAGCGGGCGATCTATTACTTTGGGACTCACGAACCATTCACTGCAGTAGCCCTGGCTTAGAAACCCCATCGTTCGACGATAACTTATTCCGCGCGATTAGCCTTGTATGCATGATGCCCAAGAGCAAATCTAACGATAAAGTGATCGCCAAGCGCAAAGCCGCAGTAGAAAACTTGGTATCTACAACAAACTGGAGCGATCGCTTCATTAATGCAGACGAATTCCCCGACGTGATGGAAGCAAGCAAAACAAGAACCTTCAAACTACCGCCAGTACCCGTCCTTAATAAGAACCAAAACGAACTGGTGGGCTAATGCAATTAGGTCAGCGCGGCCAAGGCGTTAGCGCCTCTGCTTAGGCTGGCGGTGCAACGGCGAGATTAGGGTCTATAGCGGGTTAAGACGGGCTGAGCGTATCGCGAGCATTCGGCTATCTACCCCCCTGTTGATGCTCGAAAATCGACTTNTGTCGAGTCTTCGACCAGTCCGGCGGCATNAGTACCGGCCGACNATCAAACTGTNCCCACCGCGCNGATTCCCCACGGACAATGGTTTCCGCGAATTTACCGCCCTTCGTCAGGTCGGTAATNGGCAGCGCATGGGCCGCTGAATAGGCACATAACAATAATGGGCGCGGTTTGTCACTGTTATTAGCCGGCGAGCCATGCACGCAGCGGCAATTATGTGCGGTGATACTGCCCGCCGGGCCACCCAAATAAACCGCCGTTTCAACACCCAGTTGCGGCACTTCAACATCGCGTATGTTGCCTGTCCAATTGCCCTCGGCATCATAGAGATCATACAGCGGCCCATTGTGACTGCCCGGTATGATGCCCATTGGTGCCATATCCTGGGTGACGTCATCCAAGTACACCCCTAGAGTAAGCACCTGATAATTTGTATGAGGCCAGAATTGGATATCCTGATGCCACTTAACCTCCTCGCCGCCACCAGCCCATTTAAAGTTGAGCTTGGCGTGATGGAACTTCACATTTGGGCCAAGCAGGTCCTCAGCGATATCTACAAAAGGGCCAGTACTGGCAAAAGCCCAATATTCTTCATGATGGTCTACCGGTGAATTCAGCCGGCGCAAGCGCGGGCTGTCAGAACGGTGATCTGGCGCTAAATCAAAACGCTTGTCTNTGCGTTCAGCTGAATANTCTCTGCTGATTTCGACGAACTCAGAGGTGACTCGATTCAATCGTTGCAACCAATGCTGGTCAATTAACGCCTCAACACCGACGAACCCATCCCTGAAATACGCTTCGCGCTGCGCCTGTGTCAGTATCTTTGCCGGCTGTCGAAGTATTTGCTGCATCACTAAACCATCCGTGTTTTAGTCCAAACCCAAAATGCGCTTGTTTGCCACAGGATCTGTGCCCGCCGCAGCAAAATCATCAAAGGCTTTGTCNGTCACGCGAATAATATGATCGCGAATAAATTCTGCGCCCTCGCGNGCACCGTCCTCTTGATGTTTTAAACAACACTCCCATTCGAGCACGGCCCAACCTTCAAAGTCATACCCTGCAAGCTTCGAAAAAACACCTTTGAAGTCGATTTGGCCGTCGCCTAAGGAGCGGAAACGCCCTGGCCGCTGCAACCAGTCCTGATAGCCACCATATACGCCACTGCGGCCATTCGCATTAAGCTCAGCATCTTTAACGTGAAACATACGAATGCGCTCATGGTAATGATCAATAAAACTCAGGTAATCCATGCCCTGCAAAGCAAAGTGACTGGGGTCATAAAGAATGTTGGCGCGCGCATGACCACCCACCGCATCTAAAAAACGCTCAAACGTCACGCCATCGTGAAGATCTTCTCCCGGGTGAATCTCATAGCAAACATTAACTCCTTGTTCTTCAAACGCATCCAATATCGGCCGCCAACGCTTAGCTAATTCGGCAAATCCTTCTTCCACTAGACCCNTGGGGCGCTGCGGCCACGGATACATATACGGCCAAAGCAGTGCACCCGAAAAAGTCGCGTGTTCCGTGAGCCCTAGATTGCGGCTGGCTTGAGCCGCTAACTTCACCTGCTCAACCGCCCATTCCGTACGTGCCGTTGCATTGCCCCGCAGCTGCACAGGTGCGAAACCATCGAACATCTCGTTGTAGGCCGGATGAACCGCAACTAATTGACCTTCAAGGTGGGTCGACAGTTCGGTGATCTCGACACCATGCGCGGCCACACGTTCGCGCAACTCATCGCAGTAGTCCTTACTCTGGGCTGCCAAGCCCACATCGATGAACGCAGGATTACCAATGGGGACCTGCATGCCCACAAAACCCAGTCGCGCGGCCCATTGCGCCATGGCGTCTATCGTGTTGAACGGCTCATCGTCCGCCATAAATTGGGCTAGAAAAATCGCCGGGCCTTGCAGCGTTTGCATGTTACTTCTCGCTTAATTTAGTCAAATGGCAACCAATGCCCACCCGCATTGGAGCTCGCTACGACTTGCTCAATAAAGCGCATACCGCGCACCCCATCAACAATTGTTGGAAAATCTCCAGCTGCCGGGTCATCCAACAACGTTAGGCAAAAATCCTTATAAAGTTGCGCGAAAGCTTCTAGATAGCCCTCAGGATGGCCTGCGGGTATACGGGTTGCGCTAATGGACTTCGCCTGTGTGCCGGCACCTCCGGAGCGATGCACGGCAGCCGGGTTGTCTGCATAGCGCACCAACAGTGTATTCGCATCCCCCTGCTGCCACTCCAAACCTGCCCGCGTGCCAAACACCTGCAGTCGCAAATCATTCTCTTTGCCNAACGCAATTTGACTGGCGCTGATAACGCCTTTAGCACCGCCATGGAANCGCATCANAACATTACCGTCNTCATCCAGTTCGCGGCCATCAACAAAGGTCGTCAAGTCTGCGCATAACTCGGCTATTTCNAGGCCGGTAACATAACTGACAAGATTCTCNGCATGACTGCCAATGTCGCCAAAACAACCCGCAACCCCAGCGCGTGTTGGATCGGTGCGCCACTGCGCCTGCTTGTTGTGCGCTGCAGGTTGCGCCAGCCAGCCTTGCAGATACTCGCAGCTAACCCTACGAATCGAACCAAGAGCACCGCTGCGTACCAGCTCTCGCGCCTCGCGGACCATGGCGTAACCAGTGTAATTGTGGCTTAAACCAAAGGTTAGGTTAGTGCTTTGAATGAGTCGCTGAAGTTCCAAAGCCTCATGCAAAGAAAAGGTTACTGGCTTGTCGCACATCACGTGGAAGCCGGACTGCAAAGCCTGTTGGGCAATGGGAAAGTGCAGGTGGTTTGGTGTGGCCACCACAACGAAGTCCATGCGCTGTGCTGCCGGTAATTGTTGTTCTATTTGAAACATCTCATTGAATGAGGGGTACGAGCGTGCCGCCGGTAGATGATAGATGTCCACGCCGGCACTGCGTGACTGCACCGGGTCTGAGGAGAAAGCGCCACACACCAGTTCAGCTAAGCCGTCGAGCTCGGCCGCCATGCGATGCACCTGTCCTATGAACGCACCATGTCCACCGCCCACTAAGCCGAACTTAAGTTTCGCCACTACCACCCCTTTTGCTGACCCAAAATCCACCATCACGACCCACAATTTAACATCGCTACAACCATGATGTCTGACCAATGTTCGGGTTACGATACAGCCAAGGGAGGGAGTTATGAAAAACACGATTCCACCAATTTCGGTGCAGCTTTACAGCGTGCGAGAGGCATCAACGAAAGACTTCGATCAAGTTTTAGACCTTATTGCAAAGATTGGCTTTAAAGGTGTTGAACCGTTCAACTTATTTTTCAAGAGTCCTGCAGACTTCAAAAAACAGGTAAACGATTTAGGCATGGAGGTATCGTCCACCCACTTTCCATGGGCGAATCGCAGCCGGGATATCGGTAAGGTGGCCGACATCGTAAATACTCTGGGCTTATCTAGAGTTCCAGGGGGGTTCGGCCCGGACGATTTCAAAGATATGGATACACTAAAGCGAACCATCGACAGCACCCAACATCTTGTGGACGCGCTAAAGCCTTACGACATGACGCTGTTTTTACACAACCATTATTGGGAGTTTCAGCCCATCGACGGGCGCACCGGATACCACTATCTGCAAGACGCAGTGCCCGACGTTGAATTCGAGATTGATACCTACTGGGCCGCCAACTTCGGCAACAACGACCCCGCTGCGGAGGTGGCCCGAGTGCGCGAGCGCACGCCTTTGGCGCATATTAAGGATGGCCCTCTCATAAGAGACCAACCCCATGTCGCGGTAGGGTCTGGCGCAATGGACTTCGAAGCAATTTTTGCAGCCGTGGACCCAGAAGTTTTTGAGTGGGCAGTGGTAGAACTCGACAATTGTGCAACCGACATGTTTACTGCGTTGGCATTGAGCTATAAATTCCTGACCGAAAACAATATGGCGACTGGTAATGGCTAAAATCCAATACGACTTCGGCAGCGGCCGATCTGATCCAAGCACGTTTCCAGTTGCNGCATTACAGGCGGCTGCGACTAAGGTCATCGCTGAGCAGGCTCAGGAATTGACCGAGTACCCGGGCAACCTTGGTCACCCCGGCATGCGCCAAGCCATGGCCCTGCGCGAGACGGGGCGCGAAGGGGTGGCAGTGAACCCGGATCACTTATTGCTGACCAATGGGTCAATGCAGGGAGTCACCCTGAGTGCTGAGGCATTACAAGAAAATCACGGCGACACGGTTCTGGTTGAAGAATACAGCTATCCTGGCACCCTCAGCGCCTATCGCAACCTGAAGCTCGACATGGTCGGTATCCCGCTTGACGAGGGCGGCATGCGACCAGACAAAGTCGAAGAGCAGCTGGATCGATTGAACAGAGACGGTCGACTGCCCAAGTTCATATACACCATAAGCACTTACCAGAACCCTACCGGTTTTGTGATGCCCGAAACGCGGCGTCGACAGATCATCGAACTGGGGCAACATTACAAAGTGCCGATCATCGAAGATAACTGCTACGCCGACGTNCATTACGATGGCCCTCTTGAGCCGGCTTTTTATGCGTTGGATGACGACCCGAATATTATTTATCTGTGCTCGCTGTCGAAAATCTTGGCACCCGGACTACGCTTGGGCTACATCTACGCCAAACCGCCAATGTTAGATCGATTACTGGCGCGGCGCAGTGACGCTGGCAGCAACACGCTCGCAGCCGCCATTACGGCTGAGTTTTATAAAGATGGAATCGGCGCTCACGCTAAGGTCGCGAACCCTGTGCTGAAGGAAAAACGCGACCTGACTCTACAGGGGCTTGAAGAAGAACTCGGGGATATTTGCGTTTGGTCGGAACCCGTAGGTGGACTGTTTATTTGGGTACGCCTACCCGAGGATGTTGATCGGCAAAACCTTATGGCGATGAGCAGAGAGCAAGGAGTAGCGTATTTGCCAGGCCAGTCATTCCACTATCAACGTCACGATGTACCTTATTTGCGATTGGCATTCGGCCATTTAACCCCCGACCAGATCAGCGCTGGCCTGCCTATTTTGGCGCGCTGCATTAAGAGCTGCCGGGGCAGTAATGAGGGGCGTAACTTCGATTCTTTGTTTTAGTTCTGCAACAACGACTCAGTGAGGACAACATGGCCGACAAACTCAATCCGGGGGATTCATTCCCGGAGATCACGCTAACCACCACCAGTGGCAGCAGTATTCAGCTGCCCGCCGATCTGGATACACCATTTACCATCGTGCTGTTTTACCGCGGCCACTGGTGACCNTACTGTCGTCGGCTTCTCGCCGGCTACAACGAACGCCGTGATGCGTTCGCTGAACAAGGTGCATCAATTATTGCTGGCACTGTTGATGACCTAGAGAAAACTTCGAAAGTGGCCGAGGATTTGGAAATCCCTATTGCCTATGATGTCACTCGCGACCAGGGTAATGCCCTTGGCGCTTGGTGGGACGAACGCCGAAACTTCATTCAACCCAGCGAATTTGTATTGTCCCAAAATGGCCGGGTGATGTTTTCTACCTACAGCAATTCGCCGGTGGGTCGTATGGATCCTGCCGAAACGCTCACCCTACTTCAGTTTTTGAACGCCCAAAAGGCAAAGTAGAGGGCTGACAATTAGACCGCTAGCTCGCGGATCCAGTCGCCATCCGTAATACGGTTGGATAACCCGGCTGGATCTCCATTCTCTCGCTCAAGCCCTTGTCCAATAAAAATCGGTGCGCCAGCGGTAGCCTGTAATGAGGGCAATTCACTATGAGATGGTGTTCTAAGTGATAGTGCACGTGATAAGGCGCAATAAACGCCCGCTCTAACCAATTCGCTCTAGTGGTACGCGTATTGCGAAGACGGTCATTATTATCCGGCACTATAGCGTGTTCGCCGATGTTACGAATCCGCACCACGAGTCGATACCAGGTCAGCGACGGAACCAGCCAAAGCAAAAAGTAAAGATACCAAACCCCGGCNGCGGCAAAGCCCGCNAGAAACCCTAGGTTGATCAGCAGATTAGGACCCAAACGCGCAGCACCATTTGCGAGGCGCGCCAACAAAGTGTCTCCGGAAAACGCACTGGAGAACAGCCGCGCGTATTGTTTAACGCCGGTTTGGCCGCTGATGTCACGCCAAATTTTTCGCCACAGCGACCGCTTACTAACAGGAAACGGCGCGGACAGCTCCAAGTCCGGGTCGTTCTCCTGCTGGGTGTTGACGTGATGCTGGACGTGATACTTGCGATACGCGTCTATGGAGGCGTCCGTATGTGGCCTATTCAACAACCACTGCGCCGCCCAATCGTTAAGCTTACGATTATTGAACAGTGCGGCATGAGCCGCGTCATGGGTCAGCACAAATAAGCCAAGTTGCCGNGTGCCGANGATCATAATTCCCAGCAGAACGGTCAGCGGATTGGTCCAGATAGCCACTGCTACCCAAGTCGCCAGAATCACCACCCAGCAGTGTGCAATAGATGCCGCACCACGCCAGTCAGAAACTCGACGCAACTGGGCTATTTCAGGAGCCGAAAAAAAATCACTGGGCCGTTGCAATTCACTCATGGNTTGATTTTACCCCTGATTTTTCCACTCGCAACCCCGCTGTTGACTCGTGAGTCGCAAACAACCTAGCCAATCCAACCGTTCAAAACACAGAAATCTACCATTCATCGCAGGAATCAGACCTTTTAATAGATGGTTGATAAATTCTAGTGTGACTTAAGCGAGAGATTCACAATGAAATTGCTGAAACCTATGAAACCTAAAACATTCCAACGATGGGCACGCACTCGGCAGAGGGGTCGCAAACCCTTCATTTGGCGCGTTGGCGTAATGGGTTGGGGCGGTTGGATGTTTGTATGTATGACCGCCTATTACTCATTATCCCGAGCCAACTTTGACTGGCACAACATGAGTTTTGACCTTGCGCCAGTTGTTTTTAACGCATTCATCTGGCCGATAAGCGGCTATTTTTTTGGCTGGATGCTCTGGCAACTCCAGGAAGCGAAATTCCGTCTCACCCATAAAAACTAATTGGTCAGCACAACACCCTCTTCGAGAAACTCCGCTGTTNCGGAATTTGAGTNCACAAACTCAACAGGCGACACCTAAACGACATCGCCTACTTCGCAGGCGCTTCGAGGGACCCCTAAAACAACCTAATGCNGGTGCGAGATCGCACTGTAGCTAAGCGCATCCATATTGAGGTGCGTGATGATCGCCGCTGTCGGTAAACTTACGGCGCTGTATGCATCATCTAGACATGTCAGCGCTGGGGTAAATGCAATAACGGCGGATTTACGCCACAAGTACAACTGCTACATCGGCGCGGCTAACGCAACAAGAATCCAAGTCGGTGAGTCGCTATACTGTTCACTATGAATTTACAAAATAATAACGACCCGCAACCAATCAGCTACCCCATCGAGCAACAACCAGCACCAGGTGAAACCCTAGAAATAGCACCGGGCGTGCGCTGGTTAGCTATGCCCATGCCNGGCTCATTGGGATTCATCAACCTNTACCTGCTGNGAGACCNTGANGGTTGGTGGATCGTCGATACAGGACTCAGCAACGAGCAAACTGCTGAACTTTGGCAACATATTTTCGCCAAGGACCTGCAGGGCGAGGCTGTAGTTGGCGTCATCTGCACCCATATGCACCCGGACCATATTGGCCAGGCGCGGATGATTACCGAGCACTTTCAGTGCCCGCTGTACATGACACGCGCCGAGTACTATCAAGCGCGCACCTTTGCTAATGGCGGTGGCGACAGCCATTCCAGTTGGATCGGTCAACGTTTCTACGAGCGCGCAGGCATGCCTGCAGATTATCTCGAGCAGATCGGCAAGATGTGGTCTAAACGCGCCAGCGAGGGCATGACTATGCCTATGCTACCCGGTGGTTATGAACGCTTAGTTGATGGTCAGGTGCTTACCATNGGCGATAATGATTGGCGAGTAGTCGTTGGCTCCGGGCATTCCCCCGAACACGCCTGCTTGTACTGTGAACATCTAAAAGTGCTGATAGCCGGCGATCAGATCCTGCCAATCATTACCTCCAACGTCAGCGTCCATCCATCCGAACCTAACGCTAATCCGTTGCAAGATTGGATGGCGTCGCATGATCATCTATTGAAAGTCATTCCAGACGATACATTTGTACTGCCGGCGCATAACTTGCCGTTTTACGGAGTTCGGGCGCGGCTGCGCGATCTTATCGCACATCATGATGACCGTATGCTGGCCATCGAAGAGGCGTGTGTGGAACCGCAAATCGCCAAAGACCTGTTACCGGTATTGTTCAACAGAAAACTCGACCCGCGCCAAACGATGATGGCCTTGGGCGAGGCCATTGCGCATGTTCACTTACTCATTCACCGCAACAAGCTCGAGCGCCTTGCCGGCGCTGACGGCGTGGACCGTTTTCGTACCATCGACCCCAGCATAACTAGAAGCGCTCATCCCGACAGTCAAGAAGCACCAGACGACGCGCCAACATACGTATAAATCTAGACCCATGAACCAACCGCCACAACCTGACCTCAGCCAGCGCATCGCCGGGTTTTCTTTTCGGGTATTGCGCTGGAGTCGGGACACATTGCCACCAGGCGTACGCAGCATTTTAGGCGTGTTGTTTATGGTCGGCGGAGTCTTTGGGTTTTTACCTATTCTAGGGTTTTGGATGCTACCGCTAGGTGCGGCATTAATCGCTCTTGACCTGCCCTTTACACGCAAGAAGATCGAGGTGTGGATGGAAACCTTGCGAGAGAGGGCGGGCTAGGGCTTCTCCCTGCCATACGCAACTATCTCCATCGATACGTGCAATGGACAGCACAGCATCAACGCACAAAAAATCTTTTTTTGAACCTCGGCTGACGGACTGCGTACCTGCGCCTATGGGGGGTTAAAAGATCAGGTATAACCGACCTGAGGTTAATCAAATATAGCGGGGTTGCTTGCCTTCCCCAAAGCAAACCGGCAAAGTTTTAGCGCAATTGGCGGCAATCAAGCCCGCCGCATGAAGGGAGAGGACATGAGCGATCTGGCATTTTTATCGGCGACTGAGTTGGCGGCCAAAGTGGCTGCAAAAGAAATTTCTGCGGTTGAGCTTTTACAAATGTACCTGCAGCGGGTAGACGCCCATAACCCTGAGTTAAACGCGATCTGCGTAGACATTCGGGATCAGGCCATGAAAGATGCCGAAGCCGCCGATACGGCGTTAGCAAAAGGCCAGTCGTTGGGCGCGTTTCATGGTGTGCCCATGACCGTCAAAGAGTCCTATAACGTCGCGGGCACCCCCACCACTTGGGGCAATCCGGATTGGCGCAACAATGTCACCCAAGAAGACGCTGAGTGCGTAAAGAAACTAAAAAGCGCGGGGGTAAATGTCTTTGGTAAAACCAATGTGCCGCTGTCATTAGCCGATTTTCAGAGCTACAACGACGTTTATGGCACTACCAATAACCCCTACGATCACAAGCGCATTCCCGGCGGCTCCTCTGGCGGCTCTGCTGCAGCGCTTGCTGCAGGTCTGACGGGACTGGAAATTGGTTCGGATATCGGCGGTTCTATTCGCAACCCCGCACACTTTTGCGGCGTATTCGGGCACAAGCCCACCCATGATTTACTTTGGATGCGCGGTCACTCTGCTCCGGGCGACATGCGAGCCACTCCTGATATATCCGTAATTGGACCACTTGCGCGATCGGCCGATGATCTCTATTCGGCGATCAAANTAATGGCCGGNCCCGANGAGATTATGTCGCGCGGATATACGTTAAACCTGCCCGAGCTCGGCGAGCGNCCACTGTCAGACCTTAAAGTTGGTNTTTGGCAGAATGATGAGGCTGCGCCTGTTGCCCGAGAGGTGGAAGACCGGGTCAATCTTGTGGCCGCAGCACTGCGAGAAGCGGGGGCGCAAATTTTTGAGGACAGCAAGCCTGAATTTAGCGCAGACCACAGCAATGAGGTCTATCAACGGCTACTTCATGCAACCATGGCTTCAAGAATGCCCCTGGAGAGCTATGAAAGCCTGAAAGACTATGTCGCTAACGAACTCGACCCCGAAGATAACAGCAGTACAGCGCAAACATTGCGTGCACAGGTTTCCAGCTTTAAAGACTGGGGCCAGGCCAATGAAATGCGGCATCAACTGCGCTGGCGCTGGCACGAATACTTCAAACAATACGACATTTTGCTTACGCCCATGATGGCGACGGCCGCATTCGAACATGACCAGCGGCCTTTTGCCGAGCGCACTCTGCAAGTGGACAACCAAGAACGACCCTATTTTGAGCAAGTATTCTGGGCCGGTTTGACGGGCGTCGCTTATCTGCCTTCAACGGTGATCCCAACAGGTCTGAATGATATTGGATTGCCGATCGGAGTACAGATCATCGGCCCGCAATACGGCGATCTAATTACCATAGGCGTAGCGCAGAAGTTAGAGCGGATGGGGTTCGCTTTTGAGGCGCCGGCAGCCTACCTATAAGCCACTGGCTATTCTAATGACCACAGCACGAGTGCGCCCAACAAAACGTAAGATATACCGACTATGACTAGGGCGTTAGCGCACCCAAACATCGCTTTAGTGAAATATTGGGGCAAGCAAAACAAGACTGGGAATATGCCGGCGACGCCAAATCTGTCTATCACCCTGTCAGAGCTGACCGCCGTTACTACAATTAACGACAGCGACCGTTTTCGATTCCAGTTGAATGGGCAGCAGGTCAACGATCCAAAAGTCAGCGCATTAATTGCAACTATGACCGACACATTCTCCCTACCGCCATTACAGATCGACAGCACCAATAACTTCCCAACCAGTGCCGGACTCGCGTCGAGCGCCGCAGGGTTCGCGGCCTTGGTCACTGGCATTGATGCCCATTGCCATCTCGGAATGGACGCAGCACTGCGCTCCGAATGGGCACGCCGAGGTTCTGCGAGTGCGGCTCGGTCGATCTGCGGCGGTTTTGTTGCCCTCGTCCCACCAGACTGGCAGGCGCAAAGTCTAGCGCCTACAAATCATTGGCCGCTCGAGGTGGTGGTCGCCGTTACCAGTCACGACGCAAAGGCCGTCAGCTCTAGCGAGGGCATGGAGCGGAGCCGCTTAACGTCGCCTTTTTATAACCAATGGTTACGCAGTGCTGGCGACGACTACGCTGAAGCTGCGCTCGCCATTGCCACGCGCGACTTTGAAAAACTCGCCACCGTTGCCGAGCTCAGCTGTCTAAAGATGCATAGCCTTATGCTCACTAGTAGTCCTACTCTGAGCTATTGGACTCCAGCCAGCGTCGCCTGCATGGACCGTATTCGGGAACTGAGAAATCATGGCGAGGCGGTTTTTTTTACTGTCGATGCGGGCCCTCAAATCAAAGCGGTATGCCTACCCGAAAGTCGCGTAACCGTTGCAAAAGCCTTATCCGAGGTCCCAGGAGTACTTGAGATTCTCTCCTGCTCACTTGGTGAAGGCGCCAGAATCATTGATGACGAAGAACCCCTGACAGGGCGATGATCGTAACAGCTCCCGGCAAGGTGGTTTTATTTGGTGAATACGCCGTACTGGCAGGTGCACCTGCGGCGGTTATGGCGGTAAATGCCCACGCTTCTGTGAACATCGCCGCTAGTGAGGACGACCAATGGCGCTTTAGCAGTAAGGGATTTGTCAGCGCGCCGAGCAAGTCCAATGGTAACGATCTACCTAGCAACGCCGGCGCCGGTTTTACGACTGCCGTACTTACACACTGGGGTTATGGCTCATTGAGGAAACTCGACCAAGGGGCACTAGCAATACACACGGATACAGCGGCTTTTTTCCATCAGGACAAAAAACTTGGGCTCGGGTCATCTGCGGCAGCATGCACAGCGACCTATTTTGCATTGGCCAAACTGCTTGGGCGCGAGCCCGACTTAAAGGAAGCTATCGAGATTCACCGCACCTGGCAAGGCGGCAAAGGCAGCGGCTTAGACGTCGCCAGTTGCTGGTCTGGCGGCGTTATCCGTTTTCAAAACGCCACAGCCGAGGCAGCACTTTGGCCCTCTGAACTCAGCTGGCAATTAGTATGGAGCGGAGCCAGCGCAGCAACCACCGATCACATCACCCGCTTCGATGACTGGCGCGAAAGCGGTGATGTTGAGCCACTCAACCAACTCAGCAAGCTTAGCCAACAGCTTTGTACGGCGCCTAACTTAAGCCGCCTTGCGGCTTACCAACAGGCGCTAATGGACTTAGATAACTCCGCAGATTTGAAAATATTTTCCTCAGAGCACCAAGAGTTGGTTAAAATCGCCGAGTCGATTGGACTTGTCTATAAACCTTGTGGCGCAGGCGGCGGCGACATTGGCATCGCTTTTGCGGACCACACTCAGCGGCCGTCAATCCTCAAAGATTTCCGCGCGGCAGCCACCGCTGCGGGATTTTACTGCCCAACATTGGAGATGGCTCAACATGGCGTCAGATTCGCCCAATAACCCAAATTCTGAAACTTCTGACCTGAACAAAGGCTCTTCGCGCATCGCTAACTTTTTTCGCATGCCGGTGGGCGAGCGTATCGCCGCACTCCACCAACGCGGTCTACTCAACAGTGATGATGTCCATCAACTGGTGTCGGCTCATCATCAGCTGCAGGTGAATGTCGCAGACAAGATGATCGAAAACGTGGTCGGCGTTTTTGGTTTACCCATGGGCGTAGCGCTGAACTTTTTAATCAATAATCGCGACTACGTGATTCCCTTGGTGGTCGAAGAGCCATCGATTGTTGCTGGCCTATCTGGCGCAGCGCGGCTTGCTCGTCTGGGCGGCGGCTTTGAATGCGAACCCGTGGCACCCATTCTTATCGGGCAGGTTCAGTCAGTGATTGACGGTGATCCAGAAGCCGCCATGCAGGCCTTAATCGAGCATAAGTCCGACATTCTCTCACTGGCCAACAGTTTGCATCCCAAGATGGTGGCCCGAGGTGGCGGTGCCGTGGATATAGAGGTTTTTCACCACTATGCAGAACATGACGGCCGGCAGATGGTGGTTATGCATTTATTGGTCGACACTCGAGACGCTATGGGCGCCAATCTGGTGAATACCATGTGCGAGGGCGTCGCGTCCTTGGTCGAAACGCTCACTCAAGGCAAGGTATTTTTACGCATTTTGTCGAACCTCACTGATCGCGCGATCGCCCGGGCACAGGTGCGTATTCCGATCAAGAACCTCGAAGGCAAAGGTTATAGCGGCGAACAGGTTCGCGACGGCATTGTGCTGGCCAACGACTTAGCCCTAGCGGACCCCTATCGGGCGGCTACTCACAATAAAGGCATTATGAATGGCGTTGATGCCGTGGCACTGGCCACAGGTAACGACTGGCGCGCCATTGAAGCAGCGGCACACGCCTATGCTGCGCAAAGTGGCCGCTATAAAGCCCTAACAATTTGGCGCAAAGACGAGTCGGGCGCGCTTGTGGGTGAAATCAATATCCCCCTAAAAGTGGGTACCGTTGGTGGCTCGCTGGAGACCAACCCAAGTGTGCGCATTAATCACCGGCTATTGGGTTCTCCCGATGCTTCTGAACTCGCGGGCATCATGGCGGTCGTTGGTTTGGCGCAAAATTTTGCTGCGCTACGATCTTTGGCCACCAATGGCATTACTCAGAATCATATGAACCTCCATGCGCGCAGCGTGGCCAGCACCGCAGGCGTTACTGAGGAGCACTTTGAGACTGTTGTCGAGGGTCTAATCGAATCTGGAGAAATCAAAGTATGGAAAGCTCAGGAGATCGCTAAAAACCTAGCACGCCAGATCGTCCGACCGGAAACATCCGAACGCGAATCAGCTTGCGGCAAGATTATCATGCTCGGCGAGCACGCCGTTGTTTATGGTCGACCAGCCATCGCCTTACCTATTCCACTGGCTGTCGAGGCGGCAATACGCAAAGAACCGAGCAGCGTCGGCAATGGCATCAATGTGGTGATCCCACGCTGGGGACTTGAGCAAAAAGTAAACGCCAGTACGCCGGGCGTCGCCGGCATCATGGCCAATCTTATCGAGCGAATGGGGCTGACCGACGAACACATGACCATAGAAGTCTTCCCTCATGTGCCACGCGCCATGGGTTTAGGTGGCTCTTCTGCGCTCGCTGTCGCAATTATCCGCGCGTTAAACCGAACCTATCAGCTGGCATTACCTGACCTAGAAATTAATGCCCTAGCCTTCGAGTGCGAGCAAGCCGCGCATGGNCAGGCCTCTGGCGTGGACAATACCGTCGCCACCTACGGCACCCCACTNTTTTACCAACGCCCGGGCGATGAGCCNAAGTTCGAGACCTTAAGATTGGGTCAGCCTTTGGAACTGATTATCGGAATGACAGGCAAAGAGAGTCTAACCGCTGAAACCGTGGCCCGCGTGCGCAGCTCCTGGCAACAATACCCGGATCGCTATGAAACCATCTTCGACCAGATCGGCGCACTTACCCAATCCGCTCGGGCGACACTGCAAAGCGGTCAACTACAGGAGCTGGGCGAGTTGATGAACCTCTGTCACGGCTATTTAAACGCGCTGCAGCTTTCCACTCCGAAACTCGAAGATTTAATTCATATTGCCCGCAGCAATGGCGCTTTGGGCGCCAAATTGACCGGCGGTGGGGGCGGTGGTTCTATGGTCGCACTGTGCCCGGACAACAGCGAGCGCGTCAGCAACGCGATGCAGGCCGCTGGCTACAAGACATTGAGCGTCATCTTGGACTAGCCCTTAGTTGGCACCGAAACTACTGCGCGCGCTGACTTCGCCGTACCAACGCTCAATATTCGGCAATTCCGGCAGCGCCACTACTTTAACCATACGCGCAAAATCTAACGCGACGGCTAGGGTTATGTCAGCGATCGAGAACGTATCTCCGGCGAGATAGGCCGTCTGCGACAATTGCTCATCGAACATCGAGAGCATTTTGGGCGCTCGTTCAGCGCAAACCTGACCCCATTCAGCAACACAGGTTTCGCGGTCCTTAAAAAATCCTGTAATGTTGCGAAACGCACCAGCCACTTCGAGTAAAAAATTCAATTCTGCTCGGCGTTGCCACATTTCCACCTTCGCGGCTTCAATACCTGATTCACCAAACAAAGGCGACTCGGGCTGTAAAGACTCCAGATAACGGCATATCGCCACCGACTCCCCGATGAATGTACCGTCCTCTAATTCCAGCATCGGCACCCGACCGCCGGGGTTTTTTGCCAAATACTCTGCTGAAAGGTTTTCCGCAGCACGAATATCGACCGCGATACGCTCGCATTCAATGCCTTTTTCAGCCATAAAAATGTGCACCCGACGCGCATTTGGAGAGGGAGATTCATACAATTTCATAACGTCTCACTAAATTGTGTTTGCAAACCCCACACCATACAGCATTGATCTTGATTCGAGGCACTAGGATGATGCAGAGGCAGACACAGAGGAGAGGATCGATGACGACCACAGCACGCGTGGTAGTACTGCCACAACACAGTTCAGAACTTGAAATTGAAACCCTAGAGCTACCGGAGCCCAGCGCCGAGCAGGTNGTGGTAAAACAGTTCGCCTCCGGAATCTGCCACTCACAGTTGCATCAGATCCACCGTCCGCGCCAGAGCCCGGTGATTTTAGGCCACGAGTCAACAGGTGTCGTGACTAAGGTTGGTAGCGCCGTCACCCATCTAGCACCGGGCGACATGGCCATGGTCACGTGGGTACCNCGCAACATACAGAGCGAAAGTAAGCCGCCGGTAGCTGCCCAACTCGAAGTCAGCAAGGGCATCGCCAAGTCACAAAACGTGTTCACATGGGCTGATCACACTATCGCTGACCAACAGTACGTTGTGAAGGTCGACCCCAATGTGGATAAGGACGTCACGGCCATAATCGGCTGCGCCGTCATGACCGGCGCAGGCGCCGTGATTAATACCGCAAAGGTTCAAAAAGGCGAGAGCGTGGCTATTTTCGGGGTGGGCGGCGTTGGCCTATCAGCAGTCGTAGGCGCGCGCATGGCGGGTGCGGATCCGATTATTGCTGTGGATCTTGATGATCAAAAACTTGCCTTTGCAAAACAATTCGGAGCTACCCATGGCGTCAATGCTGGCAACCAAGATCCGGTCGCCGCCATTCATGCACTGACTACAAAACAAGGNCAGTTCAATTTTCACGGCCAACCTATTTCAGGAGCAGACTACGCGTTCGACTGTATCGGCATTCGTCAAACTATGGAGCAAATCGTACCCGCCTGTCGTAGCGGTTACTTCGGCGCGCGCGAAGGTGGCACTGCGGTGCTCGTCGGCGTACCAACAACACCAGTAGAACTGAATGCGGCAGACGTGTTGGTGAACGAGAAGCGCTTTGTCGGCAGCATTGGCGGATCCTGCGCGCCAGACCACGACTTTCCGAAATTCCTAGAATGGCAAAGTAACGGCGACTTAGATCTCGACGCTATGGTTACCGCTCGGTATCGTATCGATCAGATAAACGAGGCCGTTCACGCCTTGGAACAAGGAAAAATCAGCGGCCGAGCTATCCTCGAATTCGATCACTGATTTATTTAGTGGATCGAGACAGTCACGGGACTGCTGCATCACTACAAACCGGATTTTGTTGGTCTTTTTGATCTTTGGGTCNCGACCTATCGCAGTGGGCNTAAGCCATTTCTAGCGCTGTTGTGAGCAAAGTTATCGCCGCTCTAGCAAAATGCTGCATATTGCGCGGCCGATCTTCGTGGCCGGTTATCACTGTCGTCGAGAGGGGATTTGGCCCATAAACAGCAATTACGCTGGTTCCTGCCGCAACACCATAAGGCGCCCCGGTGGGTCCAGCAATACCCAACTCCGCGATACCCCAAGTACTGTCTAATTGGGCTTGGGTAATCTGGGCAAAACGCATAGCCATGGCTTCCGTCATTGGCTCCAGATCAGCCACAGTTTGTCGGTTCATTCCCAACCATTGTCTCCGGCTCGGCAGTGAATAAGGCACCGTTGCGCCCTTAAAATAAGCAGAAGCCCCGGGCACGGCCAACAACATTGCGGCGATTAGACCACCCGTCGAAGTTTCACTTACGGTGATCGTATCCCCCCGAGCAATCAACTCAGGCCCGACCAAAGCCGCAGCGTCCAGAAATTCGTTGCTCTGCCCCGTCATTTTGATACCTCTTTACAACCTCGCCCTAATAACAAATCGGTGAAANGCGCGAATTGCTCAGCATCCAACTGACGCGACGCCCACCAACCAACATGATCATGGGGTCGGGTTGCATCCACGGTGATGCCCCACATGGCGTCAATAGAATCCGGAATCATACTGTATCGCATGTCGATCACCCGACCGGCCTCGTCCTGAGCCAAATAGTCATCCGAAAACCAGCGAAAACGCTCGATATCCAACGCCTGCTGGCTATCCCTCGCCAGCTCGGCATAACTAGTCCGTTTGTCAAACCGCGCGATACTGGTGCCTTCGCACCAGTGCGATGACAAACCAACACGCACAGCATCAACATGGTAAATCCCTTCATTTTCGTAGATCGATTTAAACAACACTACGTTGCCAAAACTCGGCTTAACCGAGAGTCGCAAAGGAACGTGTCCACGTAGTTTTGCTTGCNTGTCCGCGATGTCCATTGCGCGCTCCTGTTGGACCCAACCGAACCCCAGATAAAACAACGCCCACGCCATGGCGAGGATGCCCAAAAAGCGTTTTCCGAGTGTTGCAGCAGCTATTACAAGCGCTAGAACGGGCAGAGTGAACAATGGATCAACAATTGATGAGTTGTTCCAAGCAACGCGGGCGTCNCTGAACGGCCAGAATAATTGGGTGCCGTAGGAAGTGCATGCGTCTAATAAACCGTGGGTTGCATAACCTGCCAGACAGGCAAGGTAGGTTTGCCGCCACGACAGTGACTTGCGCGCGAAAAAGTACAGCGGCCAAGCTACTAACAACGCGCCAAACGGAACAAACACCAGGGCGTGGCTGAATTGACGGTGATACTCGAGAAACAATAACGGATCAGCATTTGACCGAATCAGTACGTCTAAATCGGGAGCCAAACCCGCTAGCGCACCAAGCCACGCCACAGTAAACAGTCGCTTTTTACGATCTTGGGTTGAGGTTGCCAGCGCCGCACCTAAAGCTCCTTGGCTAATCGGATCCACAAATACACTCCAACTTCGAATTTACATCCATGACTGCGGTCGCGCTTCAACCAAGTACAAAGCGTAATCGGCCAGCTCTCGCGCCATCTGTACCGGCAGGTACGGCACGGTAACCACCCTAGACGCCAGCACCAAACTCAGATGCGCCACCTGCCGACCCTGCATGAAGGTCGTCTGAACGAGTGTTAAACGCTGTATTTTCGACAGAGGCACCACCACGTAAGAGCGCCCTATCAGCCCCTTACGAAAAATCAGGTGCTCTTTGTTCACCGCCACACCCAATATGCGCCAGCTTCGATANGCCATCCAACTCGTCCCAAACAATACGGCACTGGCGATCAAAACTACCCACGGAGGGAAATTCATAAACAAAGCGAGCAAGAGGGGTAAACCAAGCACCGCCAACCAGATCCAGCGCTTGCGCAAATACAATGAACTCACACCACTATAGGGTTCCGCCTCAATCGACGGGTACACACAGTCGAGGGCATCTTCAACAAGCATTTGACTTTGTGCCATGGTTACCGCGGGCACCAGCATCTTTTGCTCGCCATCGCCTGCGCTTTGACCATGAGTGAGCTGCTCTAATGTGACATTAAATCTAGAAAAATATTTCGCAATCCAGTTCTGCTGAATGAATACGGTTTGAATACGTCGTTGCCGGATCTGCAACTCGCGTCGACTCAACGCGCCATGTCCGACGGCAAAACCATCGGGAATGCGGTGCAACCGAAAATTTGCATAAATCAGCAACGATGCCAAAACCGACAATCCGAACATCAGCGCAGTGCCGACCAATAATAACGCCGCGCCAATAAGCCAAATCGTAGTACCCGTGGCGTCCGCAACACTCTCTGGAAAAAAAGCGACCACGAATTCTGTGTTTAATTTGATCGAATCGGGCAATTGACTGTAGACACCGAGTAAACCCGCCAGCACCAGCCAAGCTTGATTACTGCTTAAGCCATGAATAACTAGATCCGATGAAACGCGCTCAATAAGAGTAGGCTCATCCTGCTTCTCCGCCGCAGCGGCTGTGGACTCCGTGCTCAGGCGGGCATCNGCTATTCGTTCACGTAATCGCTCCGCCAAACTCTCATCCAGCGCCGCCAGCGTGATTTCTTCTTCGCTAGAACCTGCGCTGTCGATCGCTAGCGCGACCAAACCTAGCGGTTTGAAGTAAAACGGTCGGAGTACAGACACATTTTGAATACGCGAATAATCTAAATCCAACTGAGCACGTTGGAAAATGCCCTGCCTTACCATTAAGCCAAACTCAGACCATCGGTATTCGAAACGGCGGACAACTAACCAAGAATGCAAAATAATAAGTACGATGACGGCACTCAATAGCAAGGCAGGCACCCANAGACTGTCCGCCTGCAGGACAGTAATCAATATAGGCGCCAGTGCATACCCATTCGTGAAGATCTGGCTAAGGCTGCGGATCGAAAAGTACACCATCGCCCAGTTAGAAAGTTTAGACCACTCTTGGCTCACCGCCCCGTTCGATCCCGGCACCTACCCTAGCTCTCGGTAGACTGAATATCGAGCAAGCGTTGGCGCATCCGTTCGGCGGTAGAGGCATCCAAACCTGGAATCGTGAATGTTTCAGCACCCGTGCCNGCACTGAAGATACGCAGGCCCGCCAGATCCAGNTACTTATCAACTGGGCCTCTAGCAAGCTCAATGTGCTGCAATCGAACGAGGGGTTGGATGATCTGTTTGCGCCAAAAAATGCCTTTACGCAAAGCTATGTCATGGTTTCTAAGAGCGTAACCACAACGCCGGCAGGATATGTAAGTCAGCACTGGAAACACCGGCAAAACCGTTAACACGCCCAAGCCTCGACGCCAGTCTTCGGGTAAAAACATCCAAACGACCACAAAAGCCACCAAAGCGATTACGACCATCCAGGCTAACACTAGAATACATTGGGCACGCACATAGCGTCGTTCTAGGGGCACAAAGTCGATAGACTCCGTAGCCGGCAGCTGCGCAATGTTTATCTCAACGTTAGTGAACAAAAACCTATCTCCAATGGCTTTTTGAGGCCACAGAGTGTGCAGCCTACCAGAGTCCGTGGCTAGGCTGGTCGCAGATCTTTCTAACTGAGCTAACTCAGAACGCCTTACTTCGAATTATCTCAAACACCCGCTTTAGTGCAGGCGACAAGCGTTCCAAATGCTTTACCTAAGGCTAAACCGTGGCTCATGCATGGATCCAAGGGCCGATAAGTTTCCGTTCGGCCGAACAAGGCAGTGCCGATATAACCACGTATCTGCAATTCACCGTTGCGATTAACTTTCATCGTTGACGAATAGTTGTTGCCCGATCTGGGGCTATAAATCTTGCCCTGCCAACGGCCCTGATCAAAGCGATAGTCCGCAAGCACATTTAGACCCATTATGTACCTTGCACGCAACTTCGGATCTGGGTTCAGGTCGTCTCTGCGCGGTGTGCCTGTCGGCCATGGGGCTTCCTCAACCTCATGATAAGCTAATTCTATAGGCCGAATCGCAATTATTACCGCCTCTAGCGTAGTGCCAACTCGCTCAATCCAGAGTATTGATTCGTTACCGCGCCACAAACCGATGACGTCTTCAGGGACCGATGCGGAAGTAAACGGCGAAGTGGCCAGAAGAAGGCTTAGCAAACCTAGAAATGGCAGATTTTGAAAAAATAACACGCTCGACTACCCTCTGTTTCTCGTCACTGTTTGGCCGCCAGCTTTTCGTTTGCAATTTGATGTCTGGCTAGCGCGCCTATGTTTATGGCTGTTTTGTATTACTTCTATATCGAACAGACGGCCGTTATATCGCCTCTAAATTTGATGGCAATACATACCCGTGGAGACTGTTTTGCTGTTGCTCGTGCGGTTGCATTCTTCGCTGCAAAAAGGCGGACAGCCTACCCAGTTTTTAAGCTGTCTTAAGATTTGAACCTAGTGCCGGGATGAGTCAATTCCAATCCGACCAACGGCCAATAAATCCCGATATGCGGCAGGCCCAAACTCGACCAAGTGGTTAAGGCATGGGGTAGCTTAAAGGCCCTAAAACACGCTCAAACATTGCGCCTGCGGCCAGCAATCCAGATTCATTAAAGCGTGCGGCGATGAGTTGCACCGACTGCGGCAGGCCGTTGTAATCAACCCCAGCCGGTATATTCAACGTTGGATGACCCGAGTAGTCGAATGGCGCGGTAAAGGATAAGAATGGCGCAGATTCAGGTTCCAGCCCACCTTGCTCCATTTGCACGACTGAGGGGGCGGCAACAGGCATGCTCGGAGCCAGCAGCACGTCTACTTCGGTGAGAACAGCATCAAGCTCAGTGCGGAACTGACTCCGCAAGGTCTGCAAATGCGCGTACTCGTCAGCCGGCACCGTGCGGCCCAGTTCTAATAGCCAAGTTAAGCCCGGGCCATATCTTTGCGCCTGCTCTGGGTATAGGTTTGCGTGGGCTTGCAAGCACTCAACCGCACAGGTTTTACCCCAGTCTACAGCCAGTTCGTAATAACTTGCTGGTATTGTGATCTTTCGAACCTCAACGTTAGTACCCGCTCGAGCAAGGGCGTCGGTGAGCACTTGAGTGACCGATTCGGGCACGCCCGCGCTAATGTAGGTTTCATCGATGCCTACGATAACGGGCTCGTTAGATGGCTGCAGATACGGGAGATAGGCCGGCACTGGTTCGTCAGCACTATTGGAATCTTGGGGGTCAAAGCCAGCAATAGCTTGCAAAACTCGCGCGGCATCCTCGACACTGCGGGTCATCGGACCAATGTGATCCAAACTATTCGCCANCGGAAACGCACCGTAAAGGCTCACTCTCCCATAGGTCGGTTTCAACCCCACTAAACCATTGCACGCCGAAGGAAAACGAATACTGCCACCCGTATCCGAACCCAACGCCGCATACGCCAGACCTGCCGCCACAGCCACTCCAGAACCCGAGGAGGACACACCGCTCCAAGCACCCGATGACCACGGGTTTACTGGTGCGGCAATCGAGGGGTGATGACTACCATAGGCACCCTCGGTGAGTTGGGTTTTACCAATGATCACCGCGCCAGCGGCACGCAGTCGCGTGACTACAGTCGCATCATAATCCGGTTTGAAATCGCGCATGACATCTGTGCCGCTCGCAGTGTCAATGCCCTTGGTGAACAACAAATCCTTTATTGCGATAGGAACACCGTGCAGCACGCCAAGCGGTTCGCCGCGCTGACGTGCATCGTCACAAGCACGCGCCTCCGCTAACGCGCTATCGCGGAGCAGCCGTGCATAACTTAGATAACTACTGTCATGTTCTTCGCAACGTCGCAACATGCTGCGGGTCACTTCCAAACTAGATAACGCGCCGCTTTTTAATTGTCGACACAGCGACGACAGCGATTGGGCATGCAACGGCAGTTGACTCATATCACTCTAACCAATCGCTCCTAACCATCCTTAATCAGCGGTGACCACAGAACTGTCCTCAATCGCGGTATCTAACCGCAACGATTTATACAATGACAGAGTCAACAGCACGATCACCGCAAATAGCGGCACGGAAACCAATGTAACCGCCGACTGCAACGGTTTTAGCCCACCCAAATAGACCAACGTGATCGGCAATAGCCCGAGCAGAAATGCCCAAAACACCCGATGCCAGCGCGCTGGGTGCTCGGTAGGTGGCAGTTCCTCTGTAGCCGAGGCAGCCAAGGTATAGGACGAGGAGTCGTAACTGGTCGCGGCAAAAATCACACAAACGATGGTGAACAGCACCAACACCAGCTTCGGCCAAGGCAGCGTGCTGAGCACGCCTACGATTGCGCTAGGTGCACCGGCACTATTCATTGTTTCAAGCACCGGATACATGTTGTTTAGTTCAAGATAAATAGCGTAATTACCCAGTACTGAGAAAAATACCACGCTGCCCAGAGTACCGTAACCAATACAGCCTAANATCATCTGCCGCAATGTTCTGCCGCGCGATATCTTACAAATAAAAATCCCCATATAAGGGCCAAGAGCCAACCACCAAGCCCAGTAAAATACTGTCCACGACTCAACGAAACTCCCCGTTTGTGCCGCATCAGCCCAAGTGCTCATGCGCACGAAGTTCTGCACCATGTGTCCCACCGCCTCAAAGCCTAATTCNACGATGAACAGGGTAGGGCCCGCCAACACAATAAAAAGTAACAGAGCAAACGCGAGTGCCACGTTCCAATCACTAAGACGCCTAATGCCCTTTTCCAAGCCAAACCAAACGCTGGTGGCAAAAATAACCGTGACAACAAAGATCACGATCAGATCTAGGCTGAAACCCCATGCCGCTCGATCTAGGCCAAACAGTTCAGTCACGCACATGCCAATGAGCGGCACCGCTAATCCGATACCGGTACTGCAGGCGCCTACTAATCCAATAACGAACAGCAAATCTATGATACGACCTAACATTCCGTTAGCCTGTCGGCCGATGATCGGCGCACAGGCTTCACTAAGCCGCAGAGATTTAGCGCCCCGTACATAGTAACTGTAGCTCACTGCAACACCAGGCAGGCAATACAGCGCCCAACCTATTAAGCCCCAGTGAAAGATAGGGTAACTCACAGCCCAATTAAGCGCCTGTGGTGTACCTGCGGCCACAGAAAAGGGCGGATTTTCATAGTAATGCGCCCATTCCACGGTCCCCCAGTACAAAATACTGGTACCGATGCCACCGCAAAATAACATCGCGGACCAACTGAAGGTCGAGAAGTCGGGGGGCGTATCACCAAGCTTGATATCGCCGTACCTGCTGAACGCTAAGTAAAGCAAAAACAATAACGTTGCGACGGAGCCAAACAGGTAAAGGATTCCAAAATTGCGGGTCAAATAATCAAAGGCAATGCCTAAAATCCGCTGCCCTTCTTCAGGGTACATGGCCAGCGGCAGGCACAATGACAGGATGATAATCACGCTGCCAAAAAAAATCGGCCGATCCAGCCCATTTCCAAAGCTTCGCAGTGGTTCATATACCGGTTCGGACTCAGATTCTTGCATACTGTGTGGCTATTGTTTCGCTTCAACCGCGTTGCGCTCTACACTAAAGGCCCGCGAAGGTGGAATGCAAGTTGACACCGCCGCGACAACCAGCACGCGAGGACAGGGAGAACCGCATAAGCGACCAAGCCGACACTTTAGAATTTCGCCATATGGGCTATGGCTTGCGCGCCCGCTTTTGGCCTGCGGCTCGGCCCCACGCGCGAGCTTCTGTGTTAATCGCTCATGGCATGGGTGAGCATAGTGGTCGTTATCAATCGCTGGCATGGATTCTCAACAACGCCGGTTATAATGTGCTCGCTCCCGACCTGCGAGGGCACGGGCTGAGTCGACCAGAGTACTGTGCCCCTGGCGATATGGGATACGACGGTTGGCAATGTAGCCTCCTGGATCTGCGCTTTTTGCAAGAGTGGCTAACAAAGAATTACACGGNCCCAATCATTTTGATCGGCCACAGCATGGGCGCAATGCTGGCTCAACAATATCTTGGCTACTTCGGTCACACCCTGGCCGCATGTTTACTCAGTGGTTCGACAGGTGCACTACGAACACTAACTACTCTTAGCGCAGAATTGATGGCGTCACTGGACAGCCAGCGTCTCGGACCCCAAGCGCCGAGTCCGATACTCACCGACAATTTATTCGCGGCCAATAATAAGCGCTTCCAGAATCGTGCTAGTGAATCCGACCAACAGGGATTCAACTGGCTGAGTCGGGACCCAGAGCAGGTCGCAGCCTATGTAGCCGACCCGCTGTGCGGGGCCGTACTGTGCAGTAACAGTTTGGCCGGCATGTTCGGCGGCCTACGGCGCAGCAGTCGTGCCAGCCATATTGCATGCATTCCAAAAAATCTGCCTATTCGCTTTATTAGCGGCACAGACGACCCGGTACACAATAACGGGCGCGGTATTCGCCGCCTCATACGGCGCTATGAAAAAGCTCAGTTGAATGTAACCAGCAAACTTTACCCAGGCGGACGCCACGAGATGTTCAACGAAACCAATCGCGCTGAAGTATTCGAGGACCTGCTGCTTTGGCTACAGGAGATAGAACTTGACTGAACAAACACCCGATCCATTATGGGATGACGCTCTAACGCTGTGCCGCGACTTGCAACGCGGCACCATTAGTTCGGTCGATTTGATGCGCAACGTTTATGCGCGAATCCAAGCCATCAACCCCACCGTCAATGCCCTGGTTAATCTGCTTGATGAACAGCAAGCGTTGGCCTTAGCAGCGGCCGCCGACCGAGTACCTGTCGCTGAACGTGGGCCACTGCATGGTCTACCAATGGCACCGAAAGATGCGGTAGCCGTGCGCGGCTTTGCTACGACTTGGGGTTTTAAACCCTTCGCAAACAGGCTGGAGGAGCACGACAGTGCCCTAGCGAAACGCATGCGTGATGCCGGCGCTATCTTTATCGGCCACAGCAACATGCCTGAGTTTGGTCTGGGTTCAAATACATTCAACGCGCTATTCGGTGCCACACTAAATCCTTATGACACCACTAAAACTGCCGGAGGCAGCAGCGGTGGCGCCGCAGTGGCTTTAGCTACCGATATGCTGCCATTGGCAGATGGCAGCGACATGGGCGGCTCCCTCCGTAACCCTGCCAGTTTTTGCAACGTCGTCGGGGTGCGCCCTTCGATCGGCAGAACACCTATGAGCCGCGGCTTTGGCTGGTACGGTCGTTTAGTCACATCAGGTCCGATGGCAAAAACAGTGGCCGACGCCAGCCTATTAATGTCGATCTTGGCAGGACCAGACGCCATTGACCCACTGACACTCCCAGAATCCGGTGATTATTTTTTAGACGCTCTTGTGCCAGCCCGGTGCGATCCTAAAAACCCGATTAAAGTCGCTGTTAGCGAGGATCTGGGTACTCTGCCAATTGAATCTAGCGTGCGCTCGGTAATACAGAACACAGCCCAGATTTTTAGCGATCTGGGCGCGCACGTTACCCAAGACCACCCTAATCTCGATGGTGCAATGGAGGTTTTTCAGACGCAGCGGGCCGCCGGGTTAAGAACCCTTGGACGGAATCTGGATTTAGCATTTCCTGATTGGCGCGAAGACGCTAAAGACACCGCGATTTGGAATATCGAGCGCGGTTTTGCCCTAACCCCTGACGAACTCCTAAATTCTGAGCAGCAGCGCACTAAAATCTACGCCGCTGTCAGCGAATTTTTTCAGCGCCACGATGTTCTCGCCCTCCCTGCAGCCCAAGTACCGCCATTTCAAATAGATCAAGAATGGGTCAGCGAGATTGACGGTGTCACCTTGGACACTTACATCGACTGGATGGCGGTTTGCTGCATGATCACCGTGACTGGTTTGCCAACGCTGTCGATCCCAGCGGGGTTTAACTCAGCGGGTTTACCCATCGGCGTGCAACTTGTGGGCAAACCAAGAGGTGATCTTGAACTACTCAAAATCGCGCACTGGTTCGAACAATCGACGCAGTTTTATCGCCAGCGACCGCGTATAATTTAAGAGTTGTATTTTTCGTTGCCACTATGACACCTAAGCCTAAAGAACTGCCGAAACTTTACTCCATGTTTAGCATCGGTCTTGTCACCTTCTTCTGTTCACTGCTTGCTGGTGGATATCTTCTGTATGCCAACTACAACGCGCTAGGCATGCGTAAAATGGCCTACGCTATTCTGGCGGCCAGCGCTTTACTCTTCGTTTTATTTTTATGGGCATTATCTGTGTATATCGAAGGCGCTACCGGTGACGCCGAGCAACTGCCACAAGCTTCAGTTACTTTGGTCACCGCGGTAGCCCAAGCACTCGTCGCTGTGGTCGCAACCCAGTTCCTACAGGGTCCAATGTTTAACACCTTCAACGAATTGCGCGGCCATTACCATTCAACCTGGTATGCCCTATTTATCGGGCTTTGTGCCGCGCTCGTCATTTACATGTTAATGGCTCTACTCGCGGGCCTTATGCGGTTTTAGCCAGAACAAGGAATTGCCGTCAGCGCGACTCCCCACTGACGACATCAGTACTCAGAAACCGTTTTTGAAAATCTTCTTTTGAGTTAATGCGCGGATAAGCTGCCTCGGGCACATCCACCTCAAGAAACTCACATAGCGGTGCCCAGCCATCGCCGGGCTCGATAACCAGCAATTTGTCTCGCGGCACGCTATCAATTACGTCCTGATTATGTCGCTCAAAACAATTAATCACATGCTCTTTTTCGTCCATGCGCAGGCCAAAAACGCCGTCCCAAATGACTTCGTAAACCATATCGATGCGATCCCGGCCAGTACTTTTAGCATCGCCCTGATTTTCTGCTCGCGCGAGATCCTTTCGCCCTTGCTCCGAAGACAACCAAATGGTGTGCATTACGCTGGCGTACCACTGCTGAGCATCCCGCCGAGTTAGAATAACTTTAGCGTCCGGGAAAACGTCCAATTGCTGCCGCCAGAAATTACACGACGGCCAATCTACCGCTGCCTGATAGCCCACAAATAGGGTTTCCCAATCAATTTTTTCACCTGCGGCAGCCGACCGCCATTGCTCTATGTGGTGGGGCACGAGAGGCATTTCCATCATGTGATAACACTTGTCAAAACCTAGGCGCTCTAGCGCCAATTTCAACGACAAAGTACCCGTACGCCCGAATCCGGCCCCAATTACCTTAAGCCCCATAGTTTCCTCGCGGCCCGCTAGGCCAATTTGTTGTTGAAATTCTATGCCGCCTTAGTAAACCACAACTGAGCGAATGCTCTCTCCCTCATGCATCACGTCGAAGCCCGCATTGATCTGATCGAGCTTGAAGGTATGGGTGATCAAGTCGTCAATATTGATCCTCCCGTCCATATACCAATCCACGATTTGCGGCACATCGGTGCGTCCTTTTGCACCACCAAAAGCTGTGCCGCGCCAAACTCTACCTGTCACTAGTTGAAAAGGTCTGGTCGCAATCTCTCGGCCTGCTGCTGCAACCCCTATGATAATGCTCTCCCCCCAACCCTTATGACAACACTCCAGCGCTTGGCGCATAACATCGGTATTCCCAATACACTCGAACGAATAATCGACACCGCCATCGGTGAGATCAACAATGGCTTCAACAACGCTCGCAACTTCCGTTGGGTTGACGAAATCAGTCATGCCGAACTGTTCCGCCAGCGCCTGCCGTTGCGGGTTGAGATCAATGCCAATAATGCGCTCAGCACCAGCTAGCCTCGCTCCCTGCACAACATTAAGCCCGATACCACCAAGACCGAATACCGCAACATTGGCCCCAGCCTCAACCTTGGCCGTATTCATTACCGCGCCGAGCCCAGTCGTTACCCCACANCCGATATAGCACACCTTGTCAAAAGGNGCGTCCTCGCGAATNTTAGCTAATGCAATCTCTGGCACTACGGTNAAATTCGCAAAGGTAGACGTCCCCATGTAATGAAACAACGGTTCACCGTTTAACGAAAATCTCGAACTGCCGTTGGGCATCAGGCCCCGACCTTGAGTTTCGCGAATAGCACCACACAGATTGGTCTTACCCGAAAGGCAAAATTTGCACTGCCGGCACTCTGGCGTATACAAGGGAATCACGTGGTCACCGGGCTTGAGCGTCGTAACGCCGCGGCCAACTTCCCTAACGATACCTGCGCCCTCATGACCCAGAATCGCCGGAAAGACACCCTCAGGATCGGCTCCGGAAAGCGTATAAGCGTCGGTGTGACAAATCCCTGTAGCNTTTATCTCNACAAGTACTTCGCCTGCTGCCGGCGGTGCCAGATCCACNGTTTCTACGCTCAGCGGTTGACCCGCCTCAAATGCGACTGCCGCTCTCGTTGTAATCATACTTTACCCCTGATTCTAGCTGTTATCGTATATTGCAAGAAAACCNTAGCTTATCCTACCCGCTAATCTGGGCTCGCCATAGCCATCTGTTCGATTCAAAGCCATAAACAATGTCCGTGCTGCAACGGCGACAACCTTTGCCCTTGAGCCAATTACAACTGATAGAATTGGCAAATGACAAAGGCTGCTCTTTCCCCGTTTCGAATATTCAGGCGCAGTAGCGCATGCGTATAGGTTTACGCATACGTCGAGGACTACGCGATTGGCGCAGTACGGTGCCACTAGCCGGCNTCGTTACCAACTATCAGCGAAGCGATCTNGGCCACGACGCCATGGCCGGNTTAATTGTCGGAATGGTTACGATTCCCCAAGCCGTNGCNTATGCNCTTTTAGCAGGCGTNCCACCGCAAGCAGGTCTATATGCTTGCCTCTTACCCATGGTGATCTACACCATATTCGGCAGCTCGAAACAGTTAGTGGTGGGCCCAGTAGCCGTCGCAGCGCTTCTGGTCACAGCAACGGTCGGCGAATTGGCACCCCGNTACAGTGACGAGTACCTCGGCATCACAACACTACTATGCCTGCAAGTTGGCCTGNTTTTAGGGNTACTGCGAATCACTAAAATGGGCGGCTTGGTCACCCTCNTNAGCCANCCNGTTATCAACGGTTTTGTNACTGCGGCGGCGATCTTAATTATCATTAGCCAATTACCCAACCTCACCGGCATACGTATCGACCCGAATGCGAATCCNAGCATCGCATTAGCCAACATGGCAGAACAANTGACGTCGTTGAATCCCTANTCATCTGCCTTTGGTGTTGCCGCTTTACTTTTTCTCATTACTAGCCGTTCTTTAATGGGCAAATTACTGACTAGATTTGGTGTGGAAAAGGCCCACGAACACCCTTTAGCGAGGATTGGGCCCATGATCTGCGCAGTGAGTGCGAGCCTAATAGTTATTGCCTTTAATCTGGAGGGCAATCTCGCAACGGTGGGCATAATCCCAACTGGGCTGCCCCAGCTGACCGTCCCGCCAATCTCATTAGATCTATGGCTACAGTTACTGCCCGCAGCACTGATCATAGCGGTCGTTTCGTATGTCGAGAGTTACTCTATCGGCACCACTCTGGCCAGCCGGTCAAATGATCGTCTTAACGCTAATCAAGAGTTGTTAGCCCTGGGGCTCGCTAATGTCGGCGCGGGCTTTACCGGCGCATACCCGGTAGCCGGTTCATTCTCTCGTTCAAGCGTGAACTTTGCTGCCGGCGCCCGCACTCCAGTCAGCTCTTTATTTTGTGCCGCCGTGGTCGTTCTAACTCTGCTGTTTTTCGCTAACTTTTTTGTCAGTCTTCCCAATGCTGTTTTGGCGGCAATCGTCATGACCTCGGTTTTTGGGCTGATCGACTTCAACAAAATACGCTCCAACTGGACTATCTACAGGGATGATTCCGTTACAGAACTGTCCACTATCGCGTTCGTTCTGATGCTCGGTGTTGAACTAGGTTTGCTGGCCGGCGTGGCGTTATCCATGGCCCTCTTCATCCGTAATTCCAGCAAACCCAACATTACTCAGGTTGGACGCCTCGGCGACAGCGAACAGTTTAAATCCGTCAAGCGCTACCCGGTAGAGCTGCATGAGCAAATTCTCGCGTTGCGTATCGACGAGAACATATATTTCGCTAACGCCGTACACATCGAAGAAAAACTGTTGCGCCGGGTTACTGGGCGCCAAGGCACTAGACATTTGTTATTGGTCTGCAGTGGGGTAAACCGTATCGACGCAACTGGTCTTGCAATGCTGTTGCGGGTCAGTGAGCAGCTCCAGAGTTCGCGCGTGCAGCTGCATTTCAGCGATGTTAAAGGGCCGCTTTTGGCAAAGTTGGACCAAGCCGAATTGCCCACAAGCATAAGTGGCGAGATTTTCTTTACCGCCGACCAAGCCTTTAAGACACTCGCCGGCAGCCCAATGATTGACACACCATGTTAACGATCGACCGTTATCTGACAGGACGAAGCCTGCGGGCCATCGCTCTCGTTGCTGCCAGCTTGACCAGCATGATGCTGCTCTTCGCCTTGTTCGACGAGCTGGCTGAAGGTGCCGAACGGTACGGCTTCGACGATGCATTGAATTATCTTTGGCGCACCTTGCCCCGAAGACTTGACGAACTGCTTCTTTACAGTGTTTTTATTGGCTATTTAGTAGCGCTAGGACAACTTGCAGAGCAAGGCGAACTGACAGCTTTGCGCGCGGCAGGGACATCGCCTACGCGCCTGATCGCTGCACTTACTCCATCGCTATTACTATGCTTGAGCCTGAGTTTTGCCCTCAGTGAGTACCTCGCTCCGAAAGCGGAGCAGGCGGCAGAGGTAGCAAAGCTGAACGCCCAATTCGGAGGCAATGCGATGCAAAACAAAGGCGGTTTTTGGATCCGTGACGACCGGCTGTACATGCACATTCAAGCCATGAGTGACGACAACGGCGGTACGCTTTGGGGAGTGCGGCAATACTGGCTGGATCCGACCCTGCGCCTAGCACGCAGCTTAGACGCGGAGTTTGCCACCTTTGACTCGACTAACGAACAATGGACCCTGCACAACGTGCGCGAATCTCAGTTATCTGAGCAGGCGACCACCGTGAAAAATTTCGCACAAACGGTGTGGACTAACGCCATGACTCCGCAGTTACTGACCAACCAAGCCTTTCTGGAACCAAAAAAAATGTCCTTGGTCGGACTCAACGACCAGATTAATTTCTTACATCAGCAGCAACTTCAAGCGACAAATTATCAATTGGCACTGTGGTCTAGATTACTCAAGCCATTCAGCTATTTCGGCTTAGCCCTGGTGGCGCTTGCCATTGTTCTTGGGCCCATGCGCAGCACCGGCTTGGGACCACGTATAGCACTCGGGTTAATNGTGGGCTTAACATTTAAATATTTGCAGGATCTGTTTGCGCCCATGGCCGTAGTTTTCGCTCTACCAGCCGCTTTGGCAGTCGCCCTACCCATCGGTGCCATTGGGTTGAGCGGCTATCTGGTCATTCGCCGTTACGCGTGACCTCATCTACCAAATCAGCGACGCGCATCTCGCCATCGTGAGTCTGCCCTCCCATCGCCATGAACCTGCGCATAGCCGTCTGTGCCTCAGCTGTGCGCAATAAACGGGCAAACAAATATGCCTCCTCGGTTAAGCCCTGAGCCAGCGGCAGTTCTGCAGCATTCACGGACGCTTTCGCCAACCGNACGGCCGGCTGCGGAAAACGGGCAATACGCTGGGCCAATTTATTGACCGCCTGACCAATATCAGCGGCCGGATAGATGCGATTTAGGTAACCCCACCGCTCGGCCGTCTCGGCATCGAGATCTTCACCGCCAAGAACGATCTCCATTGCACGGCCGCGCCCAACCAGCCGGGGTAGCCGCTGGGTGCCGCTGCCTCCCGGCAATATGCCCAAAGGCACCTCCATTTGATTCACGATGGTTTTACCAATAACACCGAAGCGCATATCCATACTCGCGACCAACTCGCTGCCACCACCGCCAACTCGGCCCTCAATCTGCGCAATGGTCACTTTATTCATGGTCCGCAGTCGTTCGCACATCAGATGAAATGGATTGAGTTCAGCACTGCGCTCGGCAGCGCCTTCTGTAGGAAATTGCAGAATTGCCTCAACATCGAAATGCGCTAGAAAGAAATCCGGATTTGCACTCTTAAAGACCACCACAGATAAATCTGGATCGCGCTGCAGCTCCTCCACCAACTGAATAAGTTCCGCATATAGCTGCAGTGTAATAATGTTAATTGGCGGATTATCGATAATTACTGTCGCTACCTTGGAAGCGATCTCTACGGTTAAGAAATTAAAATCCGTTTTCATAAAGATTCCCTCTTAGTTTTCCTTTATTTGCGCAATGCCCATCCGCATACTCCCGCCATGAACAATACTACGATTTCGAACCGCCAACGCGGCTACACCCTGTTCCTTTTAGTCATAGTTTTTACCGCCAGCCATGTCGACAGACAGATCGTGGCAATCTTGCAAGAGCCCATTAAGCAGGCCTTCCAAATCAGCGATACGCAACTCGGATTACTGACAGGATTCATGTTCGCGCTGTTTTACGCCACCTTGGGCATGCCTATGGCGATGTGGGCTGATAGGCATAATCGCCGCAACCTGATTGCGTTTTCGATTTCTTTGTGGAGCGCCATGACTGTTTTTTGCGGCATGGCCCTGCAATTCTGGCAGCTACTACTGGCTCGCATAGGTGTTGGTGTGGGCGAGGCAGGTTCAAATCCACCATCGCATTCAATCATTTCTGATCTGTATAAGCCGGAGGAACGCGCGACCGCTATGGCTATCTTCGGGCTGGGCGTTAACTTTGGGATTATGCTCGGCTACTTGATCGGCGGTTGGGTGAATGAATGGATTGGCTGGCGCTGGGCATTTGTTGTTGCTGGGGTTCCTGGTTTGATCATTGCTGTAATCGTGCGCTTGACGATGATCGAACCCCCTCGGGGCTATGCAGATGGTTTAGCAGAAAAACCCACCGCTCCACCATTTTGGACCGTTGTGCGCCATATGCTCAACAGCTCGGCCACGCGCCAACTGGTGATTGCCAACAGCTTAATCTCCATGGCTGGATATGCAGCAATCGCATGGGCGCCAGTTTATTTTCAGCGAGTGCATGGCTTCAGTACTGCTGAGTCCGGCACCTTTCTCGCTCTTGCTATCGGTGTGGGGGGCGGTCTTGGTACTTTCTTTGGCGGATACTTTGCCGATCGTTGGGCGCGCGTATCTGAGGGCTGGCGTGCATGGATCGTATGCCTAACAACGGCAATTTACTTGCCCTCCGCCGTCATGTGCTACCTCAGTGCCGATCCGGTTTGGGCAATCATATGGTTTATAGCGCCGGCGACCTTGGGCGGCGCCTACATCGGTACTAATTTCGCGATCTTGCAGTCCCTAGCGCCCGTCGAAATGCGCGCGGTTATGGCCGCCATCAATTTATTTATCCTAAACATCGTTGGACTAGGGCTTGGACCTGTCGGCGTAGGCTTTATCAGCGATTTAGCCGCTCCAGAGCACGGCATAGAGAGTATCCGCTATGGGCTACTGGCCACCTTAGTGGTAATGGCTTGGGGCGCCTTACACCAAGCTAGAGTTGGCTTTCTACTCCATCGCAACGACGTCAGCGCCACCATCTGATATGGCCCTAGTGCGAACAGACGCTACCCGCCGCATTCGCACTGGTCTGGGGAAAGTGGTTAGCCTACCTCGCCTATGTCATTGATGATTTTGCCCACAAGGCCGTATTCCACAGATTCTTCAGCGCTCATCCAGTAATCTCTCTGGGTATCTTCACCAACACGATCTATGGTCTGGCCAGTGCGCTCGGCTATGATTCCGTTGATGCGCTCCCGCGTCTTAAGAATTTCCCGGGCGTGGATCTCTATGTCCGCCGCGTCTCCGCCAAATCCGCCACTGGGCTGATGAATTAGGAATCGCGTATTTGGCAGCGCATAACGATTGGCTTTGTCTGCAGCCAGATAAATATGCGTCGCAATACTGCCCACCCAACCCGTGCCGATAATCCGTACCTCGGGTTTTATATAGCGAATAAGATCAAAAATCGTATCCCCAGATTCTACATGGCCACCAGGAGAACCAATGTAGAGTGTAATTGGGTCGTCTGACTCGAACGCTAACGCCAAAAGCTTTTCTGCCATACGACGCGCCACGTCTTGGTTGATCTCGCCAAATAGCGTCAATGTACGATTCTGCAACAGTACATTTTCAAGTCGATTAAAGTTCTTTGCTGCATCGGCGATCGATTGATCGTCCTGTTCTGCGTCTGACCACTGCATAGCCTTACTCCATGTTTACCCCGAACCGCACCGGTGGCATTGTTTTTATCATCTCAGTGCTGTGCTCCAGCGCCGTCGGTAGAGATTGCTAACCTGATGGTGTAGCTTGACCGACCTATCCTATGGACGAAAGGGGAAATTTCAATGCCATTAGCCAACGAATACCAAGTGATGTTTGAACAACTTGCGGCCGCTGGCCCAGCACCTAGCGTCCGCGATCTACCCGTAGCCGATGGGCGTAATTTATATCGAGCCGCTCGCGCTGTGAATCTAGATTTGCCGATCCACAAGGTCAGCAACGCGTTACTGCCGGGACCCGGCGGTGATATCCCGATCCGAATTTACCAACCCCAAGGCGATGGACCTTTCGGCATTTTAGTTTATTTTCATGGCGGCGGCTGGGTAATCGGAGACCTAGATACTGCAGACGCCGTTTGCCGCGAGATCGCCACTTTAGCCGAGGTCATCGTNGTTTCTGTGGATTATCGACTAGCCCCAGAACATGTTTACCCGGCGGCGGTACAAGACAGCTACGCGGCTTTGCAGTGGGTAAACGACAATCTGGAAACCTTGCAGGGCAATGGCAAAATTGGCGTAGGCGGTGAAAGCGCTGGCGGAAATCTAGCGGCCGTCGTAGCGCAACAAAGCCGCGATCGAGGAGGTCCGCCCATCGCTTTTCAGTGCCTACTTTATCCGGTGACGGACGCAGAAATGAGCCGTCCTTCTTACAGCGAAAATGGCAGCGGTTATCTGCTAGAAACGACNACAATGGAATGGTTCTGGGACACCTATTGTCCTGACCTAGAGCAACGCCTGAATGCCGACGCCAGCCCCCTACGGGCAAAAAATTTAGCCGACTTGCCTCCCGCTCTGGTGGTTACGGCGGAATTCGACCCTCTGCGCGATGAGGGCAACGCCTACGCCCACGCATTGCAGGCCGCTGGCAACTCTGCCACGCTAATGTGCTGCGAAGGTCTAGTGCATGATTTTTTTAGCACCGCGGCAGTTTTCGGCTGTTCTAGAGGACCTTTCGAGAAAACCATTAACGCACTGCGCGAACATTTAAATTCCTAACCCAANACCAGACATTTTGGCCTGACACTACGCCCCTGGAGGACTATTCATGCTTTTTGTGATCATCGCTAAAGACCATGCCGACAGCACTGAGCTGAGAGCAGATACCCGCCCCACTCATCTTGAATATCTAGGACGTCATGATGTCCGCTACGCAGGGCCTATGCTGAGCGACGATCAAACCCAGCCNATCGGCTCAGTCGTTATTGTCGATGTGGCAGATTTAACCGCTGCCAGAGACTTTGCGGCGAGCGACCCTTATAGCGTAGCTGGGCTATTTGCAGAAGTGAACGTACACCCCTTTAAACAAGTGATTCCAGGATAAGCATTATGAAAATCGCAATCGTCAGCGGTGTCGGCCCCACGGATGGATTAGGGGCACAATTAGGTGTGCGGTTTGCCAAAGAGGGATTACACGTGCTGGTGGCTGGGCGCACTGAGGAAAAATTAGAAGCGGTGGTTGCCGACATAAAGGCTCAAGGAGGTAGCGCCGAGGGGATTGTTGCTGACGCTACAGACGAGGCCGCAACCGAGGATTTATTCGCAAGAGCAGGTGATCAACTCGAATTAGCAATCTATAACACGGGCAATAACACACCGGGTCGAATCGTCGATATGAGCGCTGAATTTTTTGCCAACAGCTGGCAGGTATGTTGTTTCGGCGGTTTTCTGTTTGGCCGCGAAGCCGTGAAAAAATTCATCGCACAAAACACAGGAGGCACGCTGCTATTTACTGGGGCGAGTGCGTCACTGCGTGGGCGAGCTAATTTTGGGGCGTTTAACTCATCAAAAGGCGCGTTACGAAACTTGGCGCAAGCCATGGCTAAAGAATATGCCGAAGACGGTGTGCACGTCGGCCATGTCGTCGTAGATGGACCTATCGCCGGAGAAAAAATCAAACGTGGGCTTCCCGAGTACGCCGAAAAATTAGGTGAGGACGGCATGATAAACATCGGCGGCATTGTCGACGGCTTCGTTTATTTATACCGCCAACCACGGCAGGCTTGGACCTTTGAGCTCGACGTTAGAACATCGAAGGAAAAGTGGTAACCCGCGGCCAGGGCGGCGGGTTACAAATAGACGCTCAGGTGTTATTAATCAACTCGAGCGTTCGCGTACCCGGATAATACAACCGCTCCGTCTTGGTTAGTGGTTTCTACACTCAGCGTCACAATACCGTCTGTCACATCATCAACTGTGGCGGTCGAGTTAAGCGTGTCCCCCGGCCAAACCTGACTGGTGAACCGAACACCATACTTTGTTACGCGTCCATCACCCACATAGTTGGTGATCATGCGGCCGGTCATGCCCATAGTCAGCATGCCGTGGGCAAACACTGAGGGGTACCCAGCCACTTCCTTGGTGAATTTTTCATCACTATGCACGGGGTTGTAGTCCCCAGAGGATCCTGCATACATAACAATTTGAGTGCGTTTCAAATCTTCGACCAAACACTCGGTATAGGTATCGCCTACATTTAGATCTTTTGCTGCTAAAGCCATGTTGTTCCCCTATTGATCTACCGGACGTTCAGTGCGAACGCCAACGCCACGCGCAGTAATAACCAGTTCGCCGTTCTGATCGCGGTATTCAGTAACCGTTTCCGAGAACACGAGTTTGCCTGATCGCTTACCTTCTTTTTCCCAAGTCTTGCCTGGCTTGACTTCGGCGGTCAGCACATCACCCGGACCAATATGCCGATGATATTCAAAGTGCTGCTCGGCATGCAGGCCACCACCACCGCCACCGCCACCGCTGGCTTCACGCTTGATGCCGGTTGCTTCTTTGCCTGATCCAAACCAATCCTCGTCAGTCTTCGGGCGCAGAAAATAGTCTGGGTCAAACTGAGCACTGGACTGCGCAAATGTAGGTGGCGCGATCACCCGACCCGGTTCAGTTGACGCGGCATAGTCTTCGTCATAATAGATCTGATTATCATCGGCGATGGAACGAGCGAACATCATGATATGACTGCCTTCCACCGGAAATTTGTTCACTGCCATGAGTGCCCCCTTCCTGTTAAACGAACACCGAGTATTAACGCGAGTGGCCAATTAAATCAATACACCAAAGCACTTCTTACCCGTTATTTCCCCTTAAATTCTGGGGTTCGCTTTTCTAAAAACGCGCTGATCCCTTCTTGTTTGTCTTCCGTTTGCACGAGCGCCCCTTGCGCATACTTCTCAAACATCAGCGCCCCCGCCAGACTCGCCTCCATTCCAAAATGCACCATGGCCTTCATGGTGCGTGGCACAAAGGGNGCAAACGAGGCGAGATGATCGGCCATGCGCTGCGCCTCAGCCAACAGTTCGGACGAGGCTACGATACGGGTGACTAACCCGATCTGTAGCGCGCGCTCGGACTCTATTGGTTCACCCATCAGCATCATCTCCATCCCCCACCCACGACCTACTATGCGCGGCAAACGCGCAGTAGCCCCGCCGCCGGGGATAATGCCGAGCTTTCCTTCGGGTGTAGCAAATCGAGACCCCGGAGTTGCAATGCGCAAGTCACAGCCTAAAGCCACCTCTAATCCACCGCCCATACATATACCATCTATGGCGGCGATGGTCGGTTTTGGTGTCCGCTCAAGCTTTTCCGCCAATCCCTGCACTATCGGCTCTAACGCCTTTTTAAAGTCGCGGTCTACCACCTCCCCTAAATCAGATCCTGCGGCAAACGCTTTGCCACCGGCACCCGTGATCGTTATCACCCGAACCCCATCATCGGCGGCGGCTCTATCAACAGCGGTGTGCAGATCATCTAGGGTCGCCAAGGAAATAGCGTTATGTTTTTCTGGTCGATTGATGGTAATGAGCGCCATAGGGCCCATAACTGCATACAGGACGTTTTCCAATTCGAGCTCTTCTTGCATCGATGTGCCTTGCTTCTTAAGAGCCAACATCGTTGATGAAATAACGCATCGGTGCAAGCGCAGGGTTAGGCTCAAGATAGCGTCGTTAAAAATAGAAGGAATAAAAAAAACCGCCGGTCTGGAGAGGAAACCGGCGGTTTAAGGAGGCTCTGCTGCTTTATGGCCCGATTTCCGGACCCAGAACCTCTAGGAGAAACTGTTGAAACAGGCGAGGTTTTTCAATCTAAAAACGAACGTTCTGTTTCATCTGAGCAACCCGTTATTTCAGCCACAACGCTTTAAGTCACTTCATGCTTTAAACTATGCCTTCCCAACGTTTCGAAAAAATTACTTCTCACGCTTTTTTTGTGACAATTTGTATCAACTATGNGGCGAGCTGGCATCTACTCAGTCGTATTCGCCATAAACGACAACGTGAACTTAGCACCGGGAGAGGGTGCGCCCGGCGTCCGGTCGGTGACCTTAATGGTCCAACCATGCGTTTGACACAATTGGTCAACAATGGCCAATCCAAGGCCACTGCCTCCTGTGACAGGACTGCGGGAACCATCGAGACGAAAAAACGGCTGAAAGATTTGACTGCGTTGTTGCTCTGGTATGCCAGGGCCATTGTCAATAACTTCTACAGAGGTCGCATGAACAATTAACCCAACCTTGCCTCCATGCTTGACGCCATTAGAAATCAAATTTGTCAGCACTCGACTGAACGCATTGGGGGCAAGAATGACGCGATGATCTCTAGAAACTTCAGCCGCGAGCGCAACATTTTGCTCAAAGGTGCTNAGAANATCCTCGANAAAGGCNACCANTTCGAACTCCTGATCTTTTTCGCTGGCGCCCTTNGCAAANCGCAANGCGTCGCGAATAAGCTCGTCCATAGATTCCAAGTTACNTTCGAAGCGTCGAATTAATTCCCNATCAATACTTTCTGGCAACAAGGCAAGNGCGAGTCGCATGCGTGTGAGCGGGGTGCGCAAATCATGCGAAATGCCCGCCAAAAGTGTCGTTCGATTCTCCAACAATACGGATATCTCGGACGCCATAGTGTTGAAGTTNCGCGCCAACGAAACCAATTCTCGTGGGCCAGTCTCGGCCAACGGTTCAATATTCTCTAGCCCGCGAAACCGTTCCGCCTGCTTGGCAACTTTAACCAACGGCCGCGTCACCCGCTGCACGACAAATAATGAAGTGAAGAAGACTATCGCTGCGCCTAAGCCAACGATAACGATGGCGACATACAGCGGTTGAGTATCTCGACGATCCGGGGCNACGCCGATTTGCAAACGGTATTCTGCCATGGGCACCTCGACCCATATAAGATCATCGCCCTCCAGCAATACAACGCCTATGCCTAATCGGTTTTGCAGCTTCTGTTGTAACAGGGTGATCGACGGCTGGGCGACGTTATAAGCCGGAAGTTGCTGCAATGCCGAGCTGATAATAACGTCATGATTCTGAGCCAGTTCGAGCTCAAAGAATGGCCTTGCCGCTGGCGGCAACTCCACCCAAGTTTGAGCCGATAGCACCAATAACGCCGCCTCGTCATCTGCGGAGCGCTCAGCGATGGGATCGATCACAAAAGCATATAAAGCTATGGTCGAAATGACCGCAATCAGCATCGAACTGACACCGAGTGTGAGGTTGGTGCGCCCGAGCAGCGAGGCTGGCGCACGCAACGGCAGAAGTTTAGTCATCTGGATTGGGACAGAACATATAGCCTTTGCCCCAGATCGTTTTGATTAACAGCGGATTAGCGGGGTCAGTCTCGAGTTTTGAGCGCAACCGCGTTACCCGGACGTCAATCGATCGATCAAAAGGCGACCTTTCGGCGCCCGTAAGCAAATCCAAAATACGATCCCGATGCAGCACTTTGTTCGGATGCGAAACTAGGATGGCCAACAAGTCGAATTCTCCAGAGGTCAGCGAGACGCCCACGCCATCTTGCGTGAGCCTATGCGATGCCAGATCTAAGCTGAATTCGCCAAACTGCACCTTTGCTGGTGTCGATTCTTGACTCACCTCGGCACGGCTACTGCGCCGCAATACTGCGCGCACGCGTGCCAATAACTCACGAGGATTGAAGGGTTTCGACAAATAATCGTCCGCCCCGACTTCTAAACCAACAATCCGGTCAATGTCGTCGCCTTGAGCAGAGACGATAATAATCGGTAAATCTTGGCGCTTCTTTAAGCGCTGAGCAATCGACAAGCCATGCTCCCCTGGCAACATCAGATCTAGGATCAGCAGATCAACCTGATGCCGATTTAGATAGGCATCCATGCTTTCGCCACAATCCGCTGTTGCGACCTCAAAACCCTGCTGCTGTAAATAGGCTTGNGTTAATTCTCTAAGCTCTGGATCNTCGTCAACGACCAGCAAATGCGCATGCTCTAGGTCCATATCAGTGCTGTGACGGCTCAGAGCTCGACNCGCGCGCGCTCTTTTTTTCTTGCAACTCAGCCCCTGATGCTGCACCCGCTGCATCGCTTTGACGCCGCTCAAATCCTGCACCGAACCGAATCTTAGTTCGCATAACCCGCCGCGGGGCCAAGACTTCTGTGACAACAACGCCACCTTCGCCAACCCGCTTATTTGACGCCCCATTTACCTTGCTAGATCCCGAAATTGCAGGCCTTATNGTNGTCTGACGCGTAACTTGGCGTCCTCGCGGCGTGACTTTTATCGTTTCTGTCTCGGTTACCAGACTGCCGTCTGACCGCCTCAACGTGCGGCCATAACTTTGTTGTGCCATCACGCGATCTAGAGCTGTCGGGTTTTTCGCGCCTGTCTTGTCAACCGGCTGAGAGCCAACGGCTGCCTCGCTCGTCCTCG
Organism: Gammaproteobacteria bacterium; assembly: GCA_002704325.1. GTDB lineage: Bacteria > Pseudomonadota > Gammaproteobacteria > Pseudomonadales > Azotimanducaceae > UBA4421. The sequence goes on from PAFJ01000005.1 coordinate 53,594, forward strand.
CCGATTTCATTCTTGAGCGAATTTCGGACAACAACAGCCGCCTTTCGGTAGCTGACAGAAAAGCCCATTTTTTAACCAGGTTGGTGAGCTCCGCGTCAGTGCTGTCGCGGTAACTCTTTTGCGCGGCTGTTTCACTTAGCTCAGAGGCTTGTTGAGCATGCGCAGGCATTTCTTGGGCCTGCGCCGAGCTGCCGAATAACAGCAACAANGAGCAAGTGATCACACGCCACGATGCGCACCCGGCAACGTCTGAAGTTTGTATTGAGTTGGTGCTGTTTAACAAAAGCCTATTACCCATGAACGCAAATGAAGGCATATTTCGCACACGCATTTTGTGAATGCGGTGTTACCTGCAAATTTCCACCGAGTTTCATTTTGTATCAGGCGCGATAGGCCATGCAAGGCTGGATGTACCGATCCTCTGGAATAACCAGAGGATCGGCCATAAGGACGTAATGGCTTGGATTATGCGACTTCAAACAATCCTGCAGCACCTTGGCCACCGCCGATACACATAGTTACCACCCCGTACTTCTGATTGCGACGCTTAAGCTCACGCAGAATCAGACCTGTTTGACGGGAACCGGTCATGCCAAACGGGTGCCCAATAGCGATNCTGCCGCCCAGAACATTGTATTTTTCATTATCAATGTTCAACGCGTCACGACAGTAAAGGCACTGTGATGCAAACGCTTCGTTGAGTTCCCATAGATCAATATCGTCAATACTAAGTCCAGCGTTCTTTAGCAAGCGCGGAATCGCGAATACAGGTCCGATACCCATTTCATCGGGCTCACAACCCGCAATGGTGAATCCACGATAAACGCCCAGTGGGGTCAAACCCAGCGCTGCAGCTCTGTCAGCGCTCATAAGCATAGTCATTGATGCACCATCAGACAGCTGAGACGCATTACCCGCAGTTACTGAGCCATCATCTTCGAAAGCCGGCGCCAGTGAGGCTAAGCCTTCTAGCGTTGTATTGGCGCGATTACATTCATCCTTATCCACCCATACTTCTTCGTGGCTTTCTTCACCCGTTTCTTTGTTCACCTTAAGCATGGTGGCATTCATGCCAACAATCTCTTCGGCGATCTTGCCGGATTCAACCGCGGCTGAGTAACGCTGCTGGCTTTGCAGTGCGTACTCATCCTGCATCTCGCGGGTAACCTGATAGCGCCGCGCAACGACTTCTGCTGTGTTACCCATGGCCATGAAGATTTCCGGCTTTTCCTCTATCAACCGCTGATTTTGGTTGGCCTTACCTGGCTCTTGGCGAGTACGCATCGAGATGGAGTCTACGCCACCCGCAATAGCCACCTCGGTCTGTCCTGACGCGATTTGATTGGCTGCAATAGCGATAGCCTGCAGACCAGANGAACANAAACGATTAATACTGACACCCGCGGCGGTGATGGGCAGCTTCGATAAAACCACGGCCAACCGNGCGATNTTGCCATCCTGCTCACCGGCATGNGTTGCCGCACCNACTACAACATCTTCTACTTCGTCCGCTCCAACATTGGGGTTACGGTCNAGTAATGAATCAATACAGTGCGCTAACATGTCATCAGAGCGCGTTAAGTTAAAACTNCCGCGGAAGGCTTTGGTTAGGCCAGTCCGAACACTATCGACGATTACAACGTCTCGCATAGTCACATCCTCTTTCTTTCAATTTACGACTGCATTTGTTTGCGAGGCTAAAGCGACGACAGACAAACAGCGTCTTTGGAAGAGATGGCGACCCTCATGGAAGTCACTTTAGGTAAGCGCGATCTCATCCCCCAAGGGCCGTAATAGTAACCACAAGCCCATGCCTCCGCCAGTCTCGGTTGCACCCTGCAAACTCCACGAAAGGCATAACCAGGGATTCACCTTATGGCCCGGCAGGGTTAGCATCACAGTCATGCCTGCGGGCGAGATTTAATTTCCACTGATGCTAGGAGAACCAATGAGCGATTTTTACAACATGACCATGGACGATATCCACGGCCAACCCACCTCTTTGAACCAATTTGCCGATACCGCCTGCTTGGTGGTTAACGTCGCTAGTCGTTGAGGCCTAACTTCACAGTACGCCGGGTTGCGTACTCTGCAAGAAAATTATGCTGATCGAGGTTTCAACGTACTGGCCTTCCCATGCAACCAATTTGGCGGGCAAGAGCCTGGGAGCAACGAAGAAGTGTTTGGCTTCGCCGTTGACAAATATCAGGCAAACTTTCCCATGTTTGCAAAAATCGACGTGAACGGATCCGGTGCTTGCAAGCTGTATCAATGGCTCAAAGCAGCTAAACCGGACGAGGAAGGCGGTACCGATATTCCCTGGAACTTCACCAAATTCCTCATCGACAAGTCCGGACAGGTGGTCGCGCGCTTCAGTCCGCAAACCTCACCAGAGGAACTCAATGATGCCATTGAGGCCTTGCTGTAAACACAGCATGTAACTTCGAGGACTGAACCGGTGAGCAAGGTGATATTAGACGGATTGTGTTTCGGCGAGGGCCCACGGTGGCGCAATGGCCACTTATGGATGTCGGACATGCACGATCAAAAGGTGCTTAAAGTTGCCCCAACCGGGGCTTTTGAGGTCGTTGTACAACTTGCCGACGACCAGCCATCAGGACTGGGGTGGCTGCCCAACGGCGACTTATTGATCGTTGCCATGTCGAGCCGCAGACTACTGCGGTTCGACGGCAGCGAAATCAGCGTCCACGCGGACTTGAGCGAGTTAGCAAGCGGCCTGTGCAACGACATGGTGGTGGACAAAACTGGGCGCGCCTACGTCGGCAACTTCGGCTTCGATTTACACAACGGTGCGGCACAGCGCAATGCCGAGCTGATCTTGGTTGAACCGGACGGCACGGCCCGCTGTGTTAACGATGAGGTATTGTTTCCCAACGGTACTGTCATTACCCCAGATGACGCCACCCTAATCGTCGCAGAAACACTCGCCGGGCGGCTGACAGCGTTCGATCTCGATAGTAACGGTGATCTGAGTCACCGCAGGGTATGGGCACAGCTGCCAAAAGGGGCGGTGCCTGATGGCATATGTCTCGACGCGGGTGGCGGGATCTGGAGTGCATCGCCCAGTACAAATAACTGCATTCGTCAGATAGAAGGCGGCGCGGTCACCCACGAGATTTCTCTGGAGCGCGGGGCGTTT